>JAZHDE010000264.1:0-10626 GCA_036584515.1 Candidatus Cloacimonadota bacterium
ATCTTTAGTGTTGGGTAGATAATCTTTCTCTAAAGCTGTGGTTTGACTGAAACCCACTCCGCGGGGTGGCATCTGCATAAGCCCATAGTGAAGGCGCAGCCGGAACTATGGGTAATGGCGGTATAAACGGATTGTTGAAAAAGCCCCCCCCTATCCGAAGCGCTCAGCGCTTCGGATAGGGGGGATTGATAATAAAAGAGCGGTTTCTGGCTCCGCTGTCCCACGGCTTGCTGCGCATCACCGTGGGCTCCGCAGATGTCACCCCACTAAAGCGGGGTTCCTGGATGTAGCGCAGAGCAACGAGAGAAGAAAATGCATCTTTCTAACACATTACAGAATATAGAGATCAGAAGCTGCCGAAAAGATTCCACAGGGAAGTGTCACCTCAAACGTGAAAGTGTCCTCTATATAGAGGTAGAGGGAAGCATTTCTCCCGTGATCTTTGAAACATCGTATAGAGTGTTGATTAAGACCTTTGCACATGCCGCAAACATGACGCGTATTATGTTCTTTCTCCCTGCTCTGCGTATCGTCACTCCTTCGAGACTGTGGAAGAGTCTAGGTACGGAACTCTGATTATTGCTATTGTTAGTCCTCGTTACTATCTGAAATATCGTCCCTAACGGGACTATTCGGTAAGGTTTATGACATCTCACACAGGCTCCTTCGCAGGAATGACATAATGTGAATATTGGGTAATAATGGGATAACTCTATCGGATTCTCGCGGCATTTCTGGAAACGGGTGATTATTCAACAATCATATCAAAGCCTTGAAGGCGCGACAGCGAGCGCTTGTGCTCTACTCACGCTTCCAGCACCACATATGCCACAGCGTAGTCCTGTTCATGGCTGAGGGAGAGGTGGATTTGGGTGACCCTGCGCTTGTCCATGAAAGCTTGGGTAGCTCCGTGGCAGAGGATGCTGGGCTTGCCCAGAGGATCCAGCACAACCTCAATATCAGTCCAGTTGATAGTGCCGTCCCAGCCGGTACCGATGGCTTTCATCACCGCTTCTTTGGCGGCAAAACGGGCGGCATAGGACTGGTATTTGGAAGCTCGAGCCTCGCAATAAATGATCTCTGCGGGGGTGAAGACCTTTTCGGCAAAGCGTTCGTTCTTCTCAATGCTACGCTTTAGTCTATCCACCTTGATGATGTCGGTTCCAATTCCCAGGATCATGCTCTCCTCTCTAAATCCAAAAGTAACTGCTTGATCGTTAGTCCCCCGGCATAGCCTGTGAGTTTTCCATCGGCTCCGATCACTCTATGGCAGGGAATCAGGATGGGCAAGGGATTGTTGTGGTTTGCCATTCCAACTGCGCGGCAGGCTTTGGGCTTGCCAATGAGTGCTGCGATCTGGGCATAAGTACGAGTCTGACCATAGGGGATGGAGCTCAGGGCTTGCCAGACGGCTTTCTGAAACTCTGTCCCCTGGGGGCAAAGCGGCAGTTCAAAGCGTTCTCGGTTCCCGGCGAAGTACTCGTCCAACTGCTGCTTGATCTGCTTCTCCAAGGAAGTGGAAGCAGGGGCGGGCTGGGGATCAGTTACAAAGCTGATTCGGGTGATGGCTTCCTGCGAGGTCGATATCTCGAGGTGGAAAAACTGGTGTGAGTATATCATGGTTATCTCTTTCTATATGTGTATGTATAAACTAACGCGGGATAAAAGAAAAGCCCCACAAGTGGGGCTTTAATCTGTGTTTTACGCTGTCTTTTCGGTAAATCTGCGGCGTTCTTTGATTCTGGCGGCTTTACCTTTGGCGCTGCGCAGGTAGAATAACTTGGCGCGGCGAACCTGACCGTGACGAACGATTTCGAGCTTGTCGATATTGGGTGAGTGCTGAGGATAAATCCTCTCCACTCCGATACCGTTTGACACTTTACGTACTGTGAAGGTCTTGGAGATTCCGGCTCCACGCTTCTGGATCACGATTCCCTGGAATACCTGAATACGTTCCTTGTTACCTTCTTTAATTTTATAATGGACTTTAACCGTATCGCCTACGCGATAATCGGGGAAGTCGGTTCTGATTTGGTCTCTGCCGATTGTTTGCAGAATATCCATGGTTCCTCCCATTTATATCTTCGGAAAGACTGCGGTCTAAAACGATTGCAACTGCACTTCTGACAGACAAGTGATTGTAGGTTCCCCGGCCTGTGATGGGCTCGAGGATATGGTCTGCTGTCTCATGAATCTCAGAACATAGTCCGTAGCCTGTTCCAAAACACAAAAGAACAGGATTGCTGCTTTGAGTGAGGATTCTGAGCTGCGGGAACTTGAGCTGTTCCGGCATGGATTTGGCAGTGGTCGTTATCACTAGGGGCCGCACCCCTTCCTGATTTGTAATCTGTTTTTGGCAATCTGCCAAGCTATCACAGCAAGAGATCAGGTCGAGCGCTTCGCTGCGATGTGGATTGTAGAGCAAGGCCTCGGAGCTCTCCCAAAAGCGGGTGATCCGGGTGACCAATTGCTGCTGAAACTTATCAGGCGTAATGACGTAGAAAGCTGATACTCCATAGCACTCGCAAGCGCGGGCTATGTCGTGCAGATCAAGGTTGGTGACCGAACTCAGGGTTCGCTCTCCTCTCTTATTCAGGACGGGATAGTGGATCAGGGCAAGGTAAACTTTAGCCACGTTTGAGGAGATCGGGGCGACGGCTGCGGGTGAGCCGCAGAGCTTCGGTTTCCGCCCAGTCCATGATCTTCTTGTGATTCCCTTGTCTCAGGACTTCTGGCACGGTTTGCTTCATGAAGCTTTCGGGCCGGCTGTAACAGGGGAAGCCAAGCTTTCCGGTGCTGAAGGAATCGGTCTCTGCCGAATTGATATCGGAGAGCACGCCGGGCAGGAGCCTGGAAACACCATCGATAAAGACCATGGCAGCAGGTTCTCCGCCGGAGAGCACATAGTCTCCGATGGAAATCTCGTCCGAAACCGCAAGGTCCCGGATGCGTTGGTCTATCTCCTTGTAGTGGCCGCAAAGCAGGATCAGCTTTTCCCTGCGGGAGTAATCTTCCAGAATCTGCTGGTTGAGAACTCTGCCTTGGGGGCTGAAGTAGATCACAGGCGCCGGGCCGTCTGACAGCACGGAATTGATTGCCTCATAGAGAGGCTCTGCCTGCATAACCATCCCGGCAAAACCGCCGTAGGGATAGTCGTCCACTTTGTGGTGTTTATCCTTGGAAAAATCCCGGATGTTAGAGAAGTTCAGGTGCAGGGCATCGGCTTTGAGAGCTTTGGCTATCATGCTGCTATCCCTGAAACCGGCAAAGATTTCGGGAAAGAGAGTGAGAACTTCAATCTTCAAGGCTGAGGCCTGCGTCTTCCAGAAGAGGATCCAGATTTTGCAGAATGATTTGCTCTGTTTCAGGCAAGAGTTCTGCCAGATAGTGATCCACATAAGGCACAAGCAGTTCAGTACCTTCGGGGGTGAGTATCTCCAGGACATACTGGGCATTATTGTGAAAATATGAGTTTAGGGTTCCCAATAGTCTGTCTTGGTAATAGACCTTGTATCCCAGAAAGGCATCCAGCTCAGAGTCTTCATCTTCCAGATCATCCGGAGCCAGAGCCACATGAGCTTCTTTATGCTTGTTTCTTTCTTCTTTTATACCGTCTTCTTTGAACTTGATCCACAGTTTCTTATCAGCTTCTTTGGTGCTGCTGACATTAACGTAAAACACTCTATGGCTGGAAAAGATCAGAAAGACCTCTCGCAGTTCGGGCAGCATCTCTCTATAATCCGGCTTTATCATCAGATGAAAGAAGCCTTCAGAATCGAGACCGCCAAGCCTGCCGATGCAAATGAGGTCTTGGCTATTCATTTATTCGATGATTTCGAGTTCGGCTCGTTTTCCTTGTTTGGTGCTGACTGCATTGATAATTGTACGGATGGCACCGGCAGTCCTGCCGCGCTTTCCTATCACTTTACCGATGTCCTCTTGGCCACACGAAGTTCGTAAAGAGTGATCTTGTCTCCGGCGATCTCAGTGATATTGACTTCACTGGGGTCATCGACCAACGCTTTGACTACAAATTCAATTAGCTCTTTCATGTATTCACCTCACAATTTCTATAACAGGGTGCTATTCAGCAGCTTGTTCTTTGGTTTGAGCGATCTTCTGTTCGTGCCAGATCTGCAAGACACCGGCTCTGCGGAGCAGTGAGCGTACTGTATCTGTAGGCTGGGCACCAACACTGAGCCAATAAATGGCGCGATCCGTCTCAACATTGAGTTTCAAATCTTTCGGCTTGGGATCGTACCAACCCACGCATTCGATGTATTTGCCATCGCGCTTCACGCGGGCATCAACGGCGACTATGCGATAGAAAGGCTGGTTATTTGCTCCCATCCGTCTCAGTCTCAGCTTGACCATTATTTCTCCTTGAATTTATTTATACTTTTCGACTTAAGACACCATGAATTTTGCGAGGCAGGTTTTCGTCAAGGCATTTCTTGCAAAGTTCAGAGTGAATAATCCTTAGCGCATTGAAAGTCGTCCACACGCTGGTTAAGATATTGGGACTGACTTGCGGGGAATGGCTCTAGAATATCAGCTCCGAGATATCAAAAGGCACCGTGCCTCGATACTCGTAAGGCTTGCTGATCTCCATGCCAAAGGCGTTGATATTCACCGTTCCTCTTACCCGATAGGGAATCTCTCCTCGCAGAACTCCACCCAGGGCATTGAGTATGGCTCTGAAATTTTGAACCCGGAGCAGAAGGGTTCCTTCCCGGCTGTAAACATCTTCCGTGAAGTGCAGAGGACGCACCAGGCTGGCAGTGCCCACCAGACGATCGTTGATATAGACCTCTCCGGGAAAACTGCTGAGTACAAAACTGAAGCCGTAGGGATTCATCAGGATAAAATTGGAATGAACATCTGTGGAGCTGAGCCCCCAATCCACAATCTGAGTGCGTTGCAGGCGGAAGAGACTCTCCGTGCCGACGTTGAAGCGGGCGACCAAATCGCTCAGATAATCGTGCAAGTTGAGTTCGTAGGGTTCTTCAAAACTGAAGTGTTTGTTCATGTACAGAGCCTTACCTTTGCCTTCTCCCAGGATGTAGAAAAAGAGCACCTGATCGGTGTGACTGATCATGCGAGCTGCCTTACGTGTTTCAAGCTGTACAGTGAAGTCGATATTGGTGGATCTCCTTCCTGGGATCATGATCCGGTTGTTCATGGTGGCGGTGCCCACTTCGGCTCTGTCACGATCCAGAAGCTTGAGATTCAGCTCCTTCAGGATCAATTTGTAGCTATTGGGGTTGTTCACCTGCACACTGATCAACACGCTGGTATTATCCGGCGTCATAGAGACTATCCTGAGATCGTGAATGCGTTCTATGGTGGGTTTCTTGAACATCCTGCAAGAGCTGAGGCTGACCAGCAGAAGGATCAAGACTAGTAAGTGCATGCTTTGTTTCATATATACCTCTATAAGTATTCTTGGAAGCGGCGGAACCAGAGTTCCAGAGACAGGCAGTTGAAGAGCATCTCAGCCTGGCTGTTTGTGCCGGAGAGATATTCAAACCAGTGTCTGCGGATCAGATTGTGGTTCCAAATCTCCCGGTTCAGAAAGGCTTGAGAGCTGAAGACGTCTGAGATCATCTCCCGCATCTCACCTCTCATCCACAGGGAGTAGAAGGGAGAGGAAAAGATACCTTTGTCCTTCCTCTCATAGATCTCTCTGGGCACCACATCCTTCATGGCAAGACGGTGGATATGCTTGTGCACCGGAACTTCTATCTTATGTGAAGAGGGCAGGCTGAAGGCAAAATCCACAATACGATGATCCAGGAAAGGAACCCGGGATTCCAGGGAGTTTGCGCATGCCATGCGGTCTTCCAGGTGCAACAGCGTCTGGATGGATGTGCTGTGCAACATGTTGTAAAGGAAGTTTGAAAGCCTTGAGGCAGGAAGATCGTGGATTCCAGACAAGATGCCTTTGGAAGAGAGCTTTCTGCTCTGTAGAAAACTGCTGCTAAAGGGCTCGAAGCGGTAGTGACGGAACTCCAGCTCATAAAGCCTGGATTCTGGCAATAGAGCACTCAGGAAGCTCTTGCCCAAGCCGGCCAAGCTCTCCAGAGGTGCTTTTCCTAGAGAGTAGCGACCAAAGTCCCGGGCAAAGCTCTGCAGCTTTCCGCTGCGCAATTGATCGGCAAAAAAGCGGTAGATGGAGTGTTTATAGCCGGCAAAGAGTTCATCTGAACCCTGCCCGGAGAGGATCACCTTGATCCCTGCTGCCCGGGCGCTTTGCATTACTGCCCATTGAGAGGCATAGCCTGCCTTGGTGGGCAAATCGTTGTACCAATTGATCTCTTCCAGCCAGCCAGCAGCATCCTGGGCAGAGGGAGAAACGTAGTGTGCCCGGGCCCCGGTCTGCTCCACGATCAGCTTGATCCACTTCCGCTCATCCAGAGCGGGATCGCTTCCATAATAGGAGGAGAAGGTCTGCATCGAGCTGCCTCGAAGCTTGTGAGCCAGACAGACGATGGCGGAAGAATCCAGGCCTCCGGAAAGACTGGCGGCTATCTCCACATCACTGCGCAGATGAAGCTTCAGGCTTTCTGTGAAGAGCTCTCTGTATTGTTCTGTGGCTTCCTGCAGGGAGAGGGGGGACTTCTCAAAATCAGATGGGTTCAGACTATAGTATTGGGAAAAACGGAATTGAGCTCCGCTGATGACCAGGTTGTGTCCCGGTTTGAGGAGCCTGATCTCATTGAAAAAAGTCTCGTCCTCGTGCACCAGAAGCGAATTTATCTTCATGGAACGCCAGACCATGGGGTAGTTCAAATCTTTATCGATGGGGCAGAGCAGAAGCTGCTTGATCTCGGAGCCCCAGTAGAGGAAATCCTTGTCTCTGCTGTAATAGAGCGGTTTGATGCCAAAGCGGTCACGGGAGAGAAAGAGCTTCTGAGCTCGGGTGTCCCAGAGAGCAAAGGCCCACATGCCCACAAAGTGTTCCACGCAGGCTTCTCCCCAGTGGCGATAGGCCTTGAGGATCACCTCAGAATCGGAGTGTCCCCGGAAGCTGAATCCCGCAGCAGCAAGCTCTTGCATCAATTCCAGATAGTTATAGATCTCTCCGTTGAAAGAAATGGCGAGTCCTTCATCCACCAGAGGCTGATGCCCGCAAATACTCAGATCCAGCACGCTCAAGCGCCTGAATCCCATGCCCAGCCTGGCTGCTGTAGCTTCTCTGATATCCGGGTATAGTGCTTTTACCTCCGGAGTGGATTCCTCTCCTGAGAAGGATTGAATCCCATCCGGGGCAGCAAAGATGAAACCCTCATCATCCGGTCCACGGTGTCGGATCAGATCGGTCATGCTCTTCAACAGCCGGGGATCTGCTCCCAGGTTACTGTTCAGGCTCAGGATGCCACTAATTCCGCACATCTACCAATAACCCGGCAAGGAATGATCAAAGCTTTGGAATTCCACGTTTCTGCCTTCGGGATCATGAGCATAGAAATGGTAGATTCGGTAGGTGGGGTTCTCCTGGGGAGGACTGAGCGCAATATCTCTGTTTTGCTTGTATGCCTCGTCCACCTCAGCACGGCTTTGGAAGAAGAAAGTAATGGTGCCACCCGTATCGGCTTCTTCTCTTTGGCAAAAGCCCAGAAGCTGCTCTCCACTGCGGAAGATACGGCATCCACCCTGATCCAGCCAGAGCTCCATCCCGCAGAGTGTCTGGTAGAAACTGCTGATGGTCTCCAAATCACGGGTGCGAAAAAAGATGATTGCTGCCATACACTTGCGTCCTTTAATTTATGATAAAGGTGAGATGAACTCCGGCCAGTGGACAGAGAGTCATCTCACCTAAATGCCTTTATCTACTTGTTCTTGATCTCCATAGGGCGGGCAATATAGCTGGTGTGAAGCAGCTTATGTGCCTTGTGGGAATTGGGCTTGCCCAGGAAATCCTTGTAAAGCTTTTGGATGGAAGGATTGTTGTGGGATTCACGGTGCACCAGGCCTTCGTCTTCCTTGTACAGGCCTTTGGCGCGTGCCAAACGTACTTTGGTGGTGGAACGATAGGGTTGACCTCCGCCGCCGACGCAACCACCGCGGCACGCCATCACTTCCACAAAGTGATAGGGAGGCTCTTCACCCTTGAGCTTGGCATCTCTGATCTGATTCATGACCTTGACCACATTACCCAGGCCGGAGGCAACCGCTATCCGGATCTCGTGTCCCAGGATATTTATAGAGCCGGTCTTGATGCCTTTGTGCCCACGCACGAAGTTGATATTGGGAGTGGGCAGTTCTTCACCGGTGATAAAGAAATATGCAGTTCTGAGTGCTGCTTCCATCACGCCGCCGGTGGCACCAAAGATGGTGCCGGCACCGCTGTATTCTCCCAGAGGATTATCTGCTACGCCATCTTCCAGCTTAGCCAGATCTATGCTTCGGGTCTTGAGCATGCGCGCCAATTCACGGGTGGTGATGGTGACGTCCACGTCCTTCTCTCCGGAGGCATACATGTCTTCCATGCGCTCGATCTCATACTTCTTGGCAGTGCAGGGCATCACGCTGGCGAGGAAGATCTTTTTGGGGTCTATCTTCATCTTCTCTGCCCAATAGGTTTTTACCATGGTTCCCACCATCTGGTGGGGGGATTTGGAAGATGAGAAATGAGGGATCAGATCATGATGGAATTTCTCCAGGAAATCCACCCAGGAGGGACAACAGGTGGTGATCAGAGGAAAGCGTTCCGGATGATTCTTGAAGACATCGACAAACTCGCTAGCCTCTTCCATTATAGTGAGGTCGGCCCCAAAGTTTGTATCGAAGACATATTGGAAACCCAGCTCACGCAGAGCTGTGTACATCTTGCCTGCCACGTTGGTTCCAGGCTTGTAACCAAATTCTTCACCGAGGGCCACGCGAACAGCGGGAGCTTCCTGTGCCACCAAGACCATGTCTTTATTATCCAAAGCCTTCCAGACATCGTCGCTATCGTCGTTTTCATAGATGGCAGCCACAGGGCAATGTGCGGAGCACTGTCCACATTTTACACACTCGGATTCTTCCAGATTGCGCCCAAAGGTGGGGCCTACAAAGGTCTCAAAACCCCGCTCGGAGCTTTCCAGAGCGTGCACATCCTGAATTTCGTTGCAGACATAGGTACAACGTCCACAATTGATGCAGTAGCTGGGATCCAGCGTGATTGAGGGCGAGCTCTCGTCTCTGCCTTTGTATTTTTTCTTCAGTTTCTTCAGTCCTGTGTGCCGGATGGCGAGGTCTTCACAGAGCTTCTGCAGTTCGCAGCGTCCGTTCTTGATGCATTCAGGACAGTTGTTGGGATGAGTGGAAAGAATGATCTCCACCGCTTCTCTTCTGAGATCAAGTAGTTTCTTGGTATTGGTGACGATTGTCATTCCCTCCTCGCAGGGAGTGGAACAGGCGCGGACAGCCCGGCCGTTGACATCCACCATGCAGACCCCACAATTGCCAAAGGCAGGAAGGTCTTCATGGTAACAGAGGTGTGGCACCGGATAGCCGGCTTTTTCACAAGCATGCAGAACTTTGGTGTTCTTGGCTACTTCTACTATCTTCCCATTGATACTAACTTTGATCATATTACGTCTCCTGGGGCGTATTCTTCTTGTATCTTAACAACTAAATAAAGCCTTGAAAGTCTGTCAAGTGCAATCCCACAAAAAAGGCTCTCCACCGGGGAGAGCCTGTAATACTTTGGACTCTGAGGATTCTAGTCCTCTATCATAGGTAGAGGATCAACGTTTCCTTCCAGAACATCGATCATGAACTGGGCGGATTCGTGCAGATCTCCTTCCGGGAACCCTGCGAGAAACTGACGGAAGAGCTCCAGGGCTCTGGGTTTGTCGTTCATTTCTTCGGAGATCAGAAAGGCCTTCATGAAGCTGGCTTTGTAATCATCAACGTTATTTCTGTAGTTGCTGATAATCTGATCATAGTAAGTGATGGCATCGTTGTGATTTCTCTGCTGAGCAGCAGCATTAGCCAGCTCAAAGAGATCGTCGGCAGAAAGCAGCAGAGTGATCTTTTCGGGATACTTGCGCAGGTGATATTCGGTGCTGAGGGTCTGGATCACTTCTTCCTGTTTGGCACGTTCTTTTGTCTGTCTGATAGCGCCTTGAATGCGGGGCTCAACTTCTACAAAAGGTGTGGCAGAAGCAGCATTTTCTCTCAGAACACGGAAGAAAACGATCTCTCCCGTGGCTGTGGTGAAAACAGGGCTCACAGCATTGACTTCGGTGGACCAGATCATTCGGGAGAACTCCGCATCGGGGCCAACTCCGGTCACTGTGCCGTTGTTATACTGATTGGGCAGCTCATTTCTATCCGGCTGGGTAGAATAGCGGGCGATCAATTCACTCATGCGGCTTTCATTGCGCACGCGGTTGGCAAGATTGTAAAGAGACCAGGTGCGGTTTGCCACATTCTGATCTGTGAACCAGAGCACCTGTATATCCCTGGAAGCGGGATTGGTGTAGGAATCTATATTTGCTTCGTAATAGGCTACGGCATCCTCTGTGGTTACTTCAGTGGATTCACGCACCAGAATGCGGAAGGCATTGCTCAGGACAGTTGGCTGTAGGTTCCGGCCCGGATGCGATCCAGGCCGTCAGCGAGGCTGACCCG
>JAZHDE010000265.1:0-10425 GCA_036584515.1 Candidatus Cloacimonadota bacterium
GTAGGTAGCGCCCTTGTAGAAGGTGCGGTTGACCGTGCCGGTGAGCAGGACCTTCCAGGCTTCTGTACCATGTGAGCCGGAGACCGGGTTGAATCGTCCAGATGGCGTCTGGATTCCAGCTATCGCTGATATAAGCGGAGCTCATCAAAGAAGAAATCTCCACATCGGGCAGTGTGCTGGGATCATAATCATACGAGGTCTTAAAAGCAAGGTTTGTGGTGTTGTACTTGAGGTCAAATCCTGCATCGATCTGGTGTTCATTACTTGGCATCCAGCTCAGGATTCCCTTGGTGCTGAGATCATCTATTCCGTTTTCCCTTTGGAAGATCAGCTCTCCTTCGGGGCTTATCTGTTCCAAACTACTGGCAAACTTGCTGCCGGCAAAGATGAACCTGGAGTAAAGTGTGGGGCTGAAAAGATGCTGCCATTGGGAGGAGAAAGTATTGTTTCCCCAATCTGCTTTGATCTTATCGCCAAAGTCAAACTCCAGCTTGTCCTTACCGAAGTAGGTGCTGAGCGTGAATTTATTTGAAGCATCAATATCCCAATTTGCCTTGATATTGCCATCGTAGAAGTAATAATCCGGAATATCGTCCACCAGCTGCTGCAAAAGCTCCACGTAGGTTCTGCGTACTGAGGCCATATAACTTCCGGATTGTTGTGCCACATTCCAGGGACCTTCAAGGGTCAGGCTGGAGGAGATCAGGCTAAGACGCGCCACGCCGTGAGCACTGACTCTGTTGCCCTGCCTGTTTGTGACATCCAGCACGGATGAGAGCCTTCCTCCATAAGTGGCTGGATAGCCTCCTTTTATAAGCTCTGCACTATCAATGGCATCCGTATTGAAGGTACTGAAGATGCCGCCAAAGTGATTTGGATTATAGACGTCTATATCGTCCAGCAGTATCAGGTTCTGATCCGGACTCCCGCCCCGAACATAGAGGCCGGCAGAGAAATCCGAGATTGGAGCCACACCGGGAAGAGCTAGGAGCGCTCTAAAAACATCCGCTTCAGCCACAGAGACAACGTTCTGAATCTCCTCAGTGGAGCGTCTGATGGTTCCCACTGGGATGCTGAAGCCCTGATTGTCTTCTGCGTGGGCACCCTGAACCCGGATGGTACCGAGCTCAAAACCACTCTTATCCATCACGAAGTTGTGATTTAGGTTCTCACCCAAAGCGTTCACTGTAAAGCGATGACTTTGCTTTCCGTAAGATACAAGAGTGGCTTCCAGAGTGTAAGTTCCAGGTGTGTTTACGGTGATAACATAATAACCGGAACGGTTACTTTGAGCGCCAGTCCGCAGTTCAGCAATGCGAACGTTCACATACTGGAGAGGTTCATCGCTACCAGCTCTGGTGATAAACCCGCTAATAGTTGCGGAGCAGAGCAACTGCCCCCAAATCAGTAACACACACAGTACGACAAGTGTCTTAAATGCTTGCATATAGTCCCTTCGCATAAGTTCTTATGCTCTATAGAGTCTATTTGGGTCTTGGATTTAAGCTTTGCTGCCCTTGGGCAGAAGCCGACTTATCTCTTTGTAGAAAATGTCCTTTTCAATGGGTTGGAAGATACAGCAATCGAAGCCATTCTCAGAATCTACTTCAACAGAGGCCTCTGAGGGAGCACTTTGGATTGACACAAAGGATACATTGGGATGGGCTTCCTTGAGCAAATGGATCTTCTCAGACTTTAAAACATGCATGTGGCTGGCCCCAATGATCACCAGGTCAATCTCAGGCATTCCCTGCAGCTTTGTGGACAGATCCAGGCATACTGTGGAAGAAATAGTCTCAGCACCTGTTCTTTTCAGTAGTTTGATTATGATGTTCTTGGAGATTTCATCGTTGTCACAGACCAATATCTTCCTATCGGTCAGATCAGGATAGTCCGGATAGTCCTCTTTTTCTGAAGCCCGGGGTAACTCAATCTCCATAAGTTTGCAATCAAGCTCCAAATAGAATGTGGTTCCCTTGCCTTCAACAGATTCCAGATAGAGCTTGCCACCAAGCACTTCTGTCACTTTGCGGGAAAAGGCGAGTCCAATGCCAACCCCGCCATAAAAACGGGTGTTACTCTCATCGGCCTGACGGAAGAAATCGAAAATCAGAGTTTGTTTTTCTTTGGCAATCCCGATCCCTGTATCCCTCACCAAGTATCTGATCTTGCCACCCTCGAGTAGCTCAAAACCAAATTCAATAATGCCTTCGGGAGTAAACTTCACAGCATTACGGAAAAGATTGCTCAGTATCTGGTTGACCTTCACGGGATCGATCAACAGGCTTTGGTTCCAGGCGTTTCGATCAGGATTGAAAACAAGCTTGATGAATTCACTTTTACCCGAAGCTTCAAGAATCTCCTCCAGATGGGTCTTGTTGTCAAAAAAGTGATCCATAGCCTTTACATAGTTCAAATCAGCTTTGAGGCTGGATTGCTCTGCCAATGCCAGATCAAATATATCTTCGATCAGCTTTAGCATCGTAGCACTGCTCTTCTGGATCTGTTCGGCATAGCTATTGGCTTCGTTCAGATCCGTCGCCATGCCAATGAGCTGGCTAAAGCCCGATATATGGTTCAGAGGAGTTCTCAATTCATGATTCATGGTAGCGAGGAATGCCGTCTTAATACGCGAACTCTCTTCAGCAGAGTCCTTTGCAGTGATCAACTCCGCTTTGGTTTTGTGGAGCGCTTCCAGCATCTTGTTTATGTCTCTTGCTAAGCGATAGATCTCGTTTTCTCCCACTAAGCTCACAAGTATCTCATCATCGGGATGCTGAGTGATGCTTTGAACCTGATCCTGCAAGGACACCAGGGGACGGATCATCTTCTTGGATATATAGTAGTATAACACAAGGCTCTGGCAGATAGTGAGACCGATGAAGATCAGCACCATAACGTTTCTCATATTCTTAGCGATGCCAGTGAGCCTAAGCCGGGAATTGAGCTCAATGAGAAACAAATCCTTATTATCAACGTCTTTGAGTATACCATAGGCGGAAACGCTGGTTCTGCCCTTCAAATGAACAGGATCATCTGCCCTTACCAGGGCGATTTTATTGCGGATTTCGACAGATGGGTTACTCAGCTTTGCCAGTTCCAAAGCAGTAATCCTCTGCCCAGTGAAACCCTTTACGGATGCTATCTCATTGCCAGTAACAAGTTTGGACATGAGCAAGTAGCCCTTGTGAGGTCCACTGCCATCGCTTTTTACTATTGGTACGGCAGCGAATACCAGAGCACCCAAAGGAGACTGGATGTAGCCTTTGGTCTTCACCAAAGAGCCATTGGCCAGGTGCCTGCCCAGATCGTTTTTTAGATAGAGCTCAAGCTCCTCATCCGGAATCGCCATTGTTTCGTTTTCGGCATCGTAATATCTGGAAAAGACTACATTGCGTTCCAGATCATAGATAACTGCCAGATTCAAGCCATAGTTTTCGAAAGTATTGGTGGTGAAATTACTCTCAATATAGGCAGAATTGGGATTCTGCACGAAGTTCCAGCTATCATCCCAAACCGCCCAGTCTGAAGTGCTGGTAACCAAGTTATCCAATTCGCTATCAAGAGTCTCAAAGAGCCTGTCCAGGTCAGCTTGGATTTCGCTTTTCTCAATCTTTTCAAAGGAGTTCTTTATAACAAAATTAGTGGAAATCAGCAGCACTCCCAGAAAGACAAGAGCAGCGATGTTGACGCTGATTAGTGTGCTCTTTCTAATGTTCATTTGGTCTCCTTTGAACAGGATTTCTTTATTTCAGAGATTGGTATTGATCCTGGATCATCACCAGATTGGATTCAAATTTCAAGCCTTGTTCTATTTTTGGGGTTTACATAGAATTGTCAACTAATTTTTTATCTCCTTCTCCCGGCTTATTCCGCTTGTAGCACAAACAAGGAGATATTGCGATCTCTGTTTGACATTGCTCAAATCTGTTTTATTATATTGTATAAAGAACATCAAAATATTAAGGAGTACTTTATGGAACAGCAAAATAACGTTAAGTCAATGCCCCTCTTGGGAGATAAGTTCCCAGAGATGAAGGTTGTAACAACCCGTGGAGAAAAGAATCTACCCGGCGATATGGCAGGAAAGTGGTTCGTTCTTTTCAGTCATCCGGCAGATTTCACCCCAGTTTGCACCACTGAGTTTGTCGCATTCCAAAACCTCTACCCCAAGTTCAAAGCCCTGAATACAGAGCTGATAGGCATGAGCGTGGATCAGGTTTTCTCTCACATCAAGTGGGAAGAATGGATCAAGGAAAACATCGGGGTGGAAATTGAATTCCCCATCATAGCCGATACAGGAGCTGTGGCCGATAGACTTGGTCTCATTCATCCCGGCAAGGGTACCAATACGGTTCGTGCAGTCTTTATCGTGGACGATAAGGGCTTGATCCGGATCATATTCTACTATCCTCAGGAACTGGGCAGAAACATGGAAGAAATCCTCAGAGCCGTCGAAGGTATGCAATTCTCAGACAAGAATGCCTGTGCCATGCCTGCTAATTGGCCCAAGAACGAGTTGATCGGCGACAGAGTGATTATCTCCCCTGCCAAAGACGTGGAAACCGCTATGGCCAGAAAAGAAAAGATCGCCAAAGGCGAGATGGAAGGATACGATTGGTGGTTTGCCCATCGTAAAGCCTAGTCCACATAACAAACATATTCTTGGGGAAGCTTCACTGCTTCCCCTTTTTTTTCTTCCTGATTCTCTTCCCGATTTAAGGCGAGATAGAAATGGCAGAGCTCTCAGGAAGTGCATAAGTTCTAAAGAATTCTGCTTGACGCAAATCCCCAGTTTACAAATATATCTACATCATTACAGCTCAACAGGAGACTAGACTTATGGAACAAAAGCAAGTAAGGGAACTGATTTCTCCCTGCGGAATCTATTGCGGAGGCTGCAGTCTGTATCTGGCAAAGGATCATCCGGAGATCATCCCCATGTTGCTCCAGCATGGCGTTACTGAGGATCAGATACCCTGTTCAGGATGCCGCGCCGAGGATGGTAATTGCAAGCATCTTGATGCTCGCTGTGAGCAGTATGCTTGTGCTGAGGATAAGGGCATCTTTTTCTGTTATGAATGCAATGACTTCCCCTGCAACCGCTTGCATCCTGCTGCGGACCGGGCTACCAGCCTTCCCCACAACCTGAAGATCTTTGCCCAGTGCTATATCCAGAAACACGGACCTGAGGCCTACATTGCCAAGCTTCCGGAGATCAGGAAGCGCTATTTCTCCGGTAAGATCAGCTACGGCAAAGGCCCGCTTCTCCCAGAAGATAACTGATCCAGCCCAAGCTCAGGGATTTGGTATTCCAAGGCAACTGAAGCAGATTATCACAAGCAGATGGATGTTCCTGCGTGCACTTTTGGACTTTAAACTTGACAGAAGAGGAAAAGCTAAAAAGCTCACCAACAGATAGCAAGTACCATGCTAAGAAGGGATTAGCTTTGGCTAATTGGATCGCAGGCCGGGTACTGAAAGAGAATTCATAAGGAGAACTGATGATATCAGAAAAGCTTATCCCGATTATTTTGGATTCCATCAAGACCTTTTGGGACAATCCAGCCTTCACAGATTATCCCGGTCCCTCAATTAGTTACGGTGAGGTTGGCAAACAGATAGCTTGGCTGCACCGTTTGTTCAAAGCCTGTTCATTGGAGAAGGGCGACAAGGTAGCTCTGGCCGGCAAGAATAGCTCAAACTGGGCAATAGTGTGGCTGGCAAGCGTTTCCTATGGAGCAGTAATAGTTCCCATTCTGGCCAATTTCTCTGCCGATGAAACTCAACACATCGTTAATCACAGCGAAGCCAAGCTCTTCTTTGTGAGTAAGGATAAAAACGACTCCATCGACGATGAAGCTTTGTCCAATTGTTCCTATGTCTTTGCTTTGGAAAACTTCAGCGTACTCTATAATAAGATTGACAGCAAGAAAGAGCTGATCCGCCCTGTCCAGGGAATCGACGAGATAAACCGCATGAACAAAGAAAACCTGCACTTTGAAGATGTGGTCGATAATGAAGATATGGGTGCCATTATCTACACCTCCGGCACCACCGGTTTTTCCAAGGGTGTAATGCTCCCCCATCGCAGTCTCTTGGCAAATCTGATCGTTGCCAGAGAGAACCTGCTCTTCAAACTGGGAGCCAAAGTGATAGCCTTCCTGCCCCTTGCGCATGCCTATGCTTGCAGTTTTGACTTGGTGTATCCCTTCACCCGGGGAAATCATATCAATTTTATCGAACGAATTCCCACTCCCAAAGTGCTTCTGGCAGCCATGAAGGATCTCAAACCCAATATAGTCCTCACAGTTCCCCTGCTGGTGGAAAAGATTTACAAGAAACAGCTGCAACCCACTCTGGAACAGCCCAAGATTAAAGCTATGCTAAAGATCCCGATCCTGAACAAAATCGTGAAGAAGAAGATTCTGGCAAAGTTGATCGATGCTTTTGGAGGCTCTATCACAGAACTGGTTGCCGGTGGAGCTCCCATGAATGCCGAGGTGGAACACTTTATGAAAGCCATCCGCTTCCCAATAACCATCGGTTATGGAATGACAGAGTGCGGCCCCTTGATCTCCTACAGCAGATGGTACGATCACCGCTTCGAATCCAGCGGAAAGATCGTGAAGTACCTAACCGCCAAGGTAAATTCTCCCGATCCCACAAAGATTCCCGGCGAGATCATGATCAAGGGTGAGCAGGTCTTTCTGGGATACTACAAGAATCCCGAAGCGACTGCAGAAGTGCTCAGAGACGGCTGGCTCTACTCCGGTGATATCGGCACAATGGACAAGGATAACTTCATCTATATCAGGGGACGCAGTAAAAACGTGATCCTGGGAGCAGGTGGAGAAAACATCTATCCGGAACTGGTGGAACAAAAGCTGAACAACCTCGATTACATCAGCGAATCCCTGGTTCTGGAACGCAATGGTGCTCTTCACGCCCTGATCTATCCGGATCTGGAAACCATGGATGCGGATAAAATCTCCGAATCTCAGATTGCCGAGATCATGGAAAATAATCGTCTGGAAGCAAACAAAGTACTGGCTAGTTTCTCACGAATTGCCAAGATTCAGATTGTGAACGAGCCTTTCCAAAAGACTCCCACTCAGAAGATCAAGCGCTACCTCTACAGCTAGATTCCCTTCCCGCCAAGACCGCTGCTCCTGCTAACTGCTTGACATAAACGGCAGTCGGGAAAATCTGTCTCATCTATTAATGGAGATTTTATTATGAATAAATGTATTGATGACTTACTGGGCTTTCTGGATGGCTCACCCACAGCCTACCAGGCAAATATGCAGATCAAGTGCAGACTGGATGCAGCAGGCTACACAGAGCTGGACGAAAGCTCTCCATACCGGCTCGTGCCCGGTGGCAAATACTATCTGAGCCGGTTTGACACTGCTGTTATAGCTTTCATTGTCGGCAGCAAAGCTTTGCCGGATACGGGCTTTGGCCTTGCTGCCAGCCATATAGATAGTCCCTTGCTCAAGATTAAGCGCCAAAGCATCAAGATCGAAAAGGGTATCTGCCGCATCGGCACAGAAGTATATGGCGGCCCCATCATCTCCACCTGGCTGGATCGCGAACTCTCAATTGCCGGACGTGTAGTGGTAAAACATGGTGAAGCCAATTACAGCTCTCATTCGATAGACCTTAAGAGACCTGTCGCCATCATCCCCAATGCTGCCATCCACTTAAACCGGGAAATTAACAAAGGCTTTGAATACAATAAACAGACTCATCTGCAGGCCATACTCTCCACCGATTCTTTAGCAGGAAATCCCCTGCTTTCAGCGATCGCAGAAGAATTGCAGCTCAGCCCTGAGCAAATCTGTGACATGGATCTATTCTTATATGATCCTCGTCCTGCAGAATTGATCGGCTTTGGTGGAGACATTATCTGCTCCGGAAGGCTGGATAACCTTGCCATGACCCACGCCATTCTTTCTTCACTCCTCGAAACTGAAGCACCCGAAACCACCACTGTGGGCATCTTCTTTGATCATGAGGAAGTTGGCAGCCGAACAGCACAGGGAGCTCTATCGTCCTTACTTCCGGAGTTGCTTGAGCGCATCAGTCTGGCTCTGGGACTTTCCCGGGAAGATCATTTCCGGGCTCTGCGCAAGACTTATCTTATCTCTGCCGATATGGCTCATGCCTATCACCCTGCCTATGCAGAGAAATACGATCATGACTATCTGGCCATTATGAACCAAGGTCCTGTGATCAAGCTGAATGCAGATTATCGTTACAGCTCAACTGCAGACAGCTCCCTCCGCTTCATCCAGGCTTGCGACAAGGCTGGGGTGAAGTATCAGCGTTTTGTGGTTCGCTCTGATATGCCTTGTGGCTCCACGGTTGGACCTCTGATCTCGACTGAGCTGGGGATATCCTCCATCGATATAGGTAACCCCATGTGGGCAATGCACTCGATCCGCGAAAGCTCCGGCGTTCAGGATCATCTGAGCCTGATTCAAGCGCTCAAGACTTTCTTTTCTTAGACCACACGAGACTTCTTTTAAAATAAAATAAATAAGATACATTAGGAGAAACCAATGGCAGTTTTCAAACCCTTTAAAGCAGTGCGTCCGGTTCCGGAAAAGGCTGCTCACATCGCCTCTTTACCTTACGACGTGATGGATTCCGACGAAGCCAGAGTGGAAGTGGCAAAATACCCCCTCAGTTTCCTGCATGTGGAGAAACCAGAAGTCGATCTTCCTCTCGGAACGGATCTCTACGATCCCGCTGTTTATGCCAAAGCCAAAGAAAACCTCTATGCCTACATGGAACGAGGAGATATGCAGCAGGACACCAAGCCGATGTTCTATATCTACAAGCAAGTTATGGACGGCCGGGCTCAGTTTGGCCTGGTGGGTCTGGCTTCTGTGGATGAATACATGAACGGCATCATCAAGAAACACGAGCTTACCCGTGCCGAGAAAGAAGCAGACCGCATCAAACACGTGGATACCTGCGATGCTCACTCCTCCCCCGTTTTCTTTACCTACAGGCACAATGCCGAGATTGACGAGCTGGTTCACCGGATCAGCGGAACCACCACCGCTCAGTATGACTTTGTAACAGACGACAATATAGGACACACCTTATGGTTGATCGATAATGTAGAAGATATCGCCACAATCAGCCGTGTTTTTGCTGAGATGGACTACCTCTATGTGGCGGATGGCCATCACAGAACTGCCAGTGCTGCCAAGGTTGGTCTCGTACGTCGCGAGCAGTATCCGGATTATACCGGAGAAGAGGAATTCAACTTCTTCATGACGGTTATCTTCCCGGATAATCAGCTCAAGATCTTTGATTACAACCGGGTAGTAAAAGACTTAAATGGCAACAGCACAGAAGAGTATATGGCCAAGGTCGCAGAGAAGTTTGAGATCCGTCCCATTCACGAAGACGGACCCTATCATCCTGCCAAGCTGCACGAGTTTGGCATGTATATGGATAATACATGGTACTGTCTCACTCCCAAGAGCGGCACTTGGAACGAGCAAGATG
Organism: Candidatus Cloacimonadota bacterium; assembly: GCA_036584515.1. Classification (GTDB taxonomy): domain Bacteria; phylum Cloacimonadota; class Cloacimonadia; order Cloacimonadales; family Cloacimonadaceae; genus PHBP01. The sequence continues at coordinate 9,529 of JAZHDE010000265.1, forward strand.
TGGTGGAGAACCTGGATGTCTCCATCCTGCAAAGAAATCTGCTTCACCCCATTTTGGGTATTGATGACCCCAGAACGGATAAACGCATTGATTTTATCGGTGGAATCCGGGGACTGGGCGAACTGGAGAAGAGGGTGGACAGCGGCAGGGAAGTAGTAGCATTCGCCATGTATCCCACCAGTATGGACGAGCTCATTGGTATAGCCGATGCCGGCCAGATCATGCCCCCCAAATCTACCTGGTTTGAACCCAAGCTCAGAAGCGGGTTGTTTATCCATCTACTGAAGTGAAGACCTATTATATAGAAAGTCTTGGATGTGCAAAAAACCTCGTTGACAGCGAGGTTTTTGCCTACATCCTGGAAAACGCCGGATACGTGGCATCTGAGGATGCTGATTCTGCAGAACTGGTAATGGTCAATAGCTGTGCCTTTCTTCAAAGTGCTCTGGCAGAGCTGGATGAAGTCCTTTGCTCCTTTGCAGAAATGAAGAGCAGGAAGCTGAAGACTCTGGTGGTATCCGGTTGCGTAATGAACCGGGCAGCAGAGGAGTTTGAAGAGCTCTTCCCCGAAGTTGATGCTTGGATTGGGCTGAAGGATTTTAGCGGATTTAGGGCTTTATTACACCAACAAGAACCCCGCTCCATAGACCGTAGCCCCCTCCAAACAGCAAGCTATGCCTACCTGAGAATCAGTGACGGCTGTGAGAATTATTGCAGCTACTGCATGATCCCCTCTATTCGGGGAGCACTTGTATCAGTGCCCATTGAGCAATTGGTTCAGGAAGCAAAAAGCCTGATCTCCAGAGGAATTCAGGAGATTATCCTGATCGCTCAGGATACTTGCCAATACGGCTTGGATATCTATGGCAGAAGAGCTCTGCCTGAGCTTGTGGAAGC
>JAZHDE010000266.1:0-10390 GCA_036584515.1 Candidatus Cloacimonadota bacterium
GGTGGGCTGTCCGATGTCAACGGCGATGAACAGCATGCACATGATGCAGGCCGCTGCTGCGCGACATCCGCATCTACCAGCTTGGATTACTACGAGAAGGAATTTGCCGGAGCCCGTACTTTCTGTTTTATCAATGAGATTCTTTACCTCAAAAAAGCCGGCTTGATCAAGGGTGGTTCTCTGGAGAATGCCCTGGTGATAGGCGAGCCAGACATGAAGGAAGAGGAGCTCAAGCAGCTTCAGGATATTTTTGGCTATCACAAACCGGTGACCGTCTCCGATGAGGGCATCCTGAACAGCCACTCTTTGCGTTACTACAACGAGTTTGTGCGCCACAAAGTCTGCGATCTCCTGGGTGATATGGCACTTCTTGGTCTGCCCATCAAGGGGCATATCCTGGCTGCCAGAAGCGGACACAAAACCAATGTGGAACTGGTGAAGAAGCTTCGCCAGATCCAGAAAACCAACGAACTGAAGCAGATATATCAAAAGAAGAAAAGCAAGGACGTGGTCTTTGATATAAATGCCATCATGTCCATTCTTCCTCACCGTTATCCCTTCCTGCTGGTGGATAGGATCATAGAATTCACTCCGGATGAGAGGCTGGTCGGCATCAAGAACGTGACGATCAACGAACCTTTCTTCCAGGGTCATTTCCCCGGTCACCCGATCATGCCCGGTGTGCTGATCATAGAAGGAATGGCACAGGCAGGAGGTATCATCCTCCTGAACCAATTGGAAAATCCTCAGGACTACGTGGCCTATTTTGCCTCGATCAACAACGTCAAATTCCGTAAACCGGTGATGCCTGGAGATACTCTCCGCTATGAGTTGACAGTGATTTCGCTCAAACGGAATCTGGCAAAGATGCACGGAGATACTTACGTGGATGGAGAAAAGGTGGCAGAAGGAGATTTCATGGCCATGATACAGGAGCGTAATAAATGATTGATATCCACCCCACAGCTATTGTCCCGGAGACTGCTGTAATCGGCGAGGGTTGTAAGATAGGTCCCTATTGCATCCTTGGTAAGGATGTAGTATTGGGAAAGAACAATGTCCTGATCTCCCACGTGATTATTGATGGGCACACCACCATTGGCGATGGTAACAAGATTTTCAGCTATGCCGTGCTGGGCACAGATCCTCAGGATCTCAAGTTTGGCGGAGAGCCCACCCGGCTGCGCATAGGTAGCAACAACACTATCCGCGAGTTTGTCACCATCAACCGTTCCAATCAGATGGCAGAAGATACCGTCGTTGGAGATAATAACCTCCTGATGGAATATATGCATATAGCTCACAATTGCCAGATCGGCAGCAATTGCGTGATCGCCAACGCCGTCCAAATGGCTGGACACATCGTAGTGGGAGATTTTGCCACCATCGGCGGACAAACCGCTCTGCATCAATTTGTCCACGTGGGCACTCATGCCTTTGTGGGTGGAGCCTCAGCTATCAAGAAAGACATCGCTCCCTACACCCGTGGACAGGGCAATCCCTACAAGACAGTGGGTTTAAACAGCGTTGGTCTGATGCGAAAAGGCTTCTCAAATGAGACTATCGCTCAGATCAAAGAGATTTACAACCTCTTCTACCGTAAGGGTCTCAATACCAGCCAGGCAGTTCAGCTCTGTGACCAGAGAACTGATCTCAGTCCGGAGCAGAAGGTCTTTGTGGAATTTGTCCGGGGTGCCGACCGGGGTCTTTCCACCTAAGCTCTTGAAAAGCAAATGAAGAAGCTTATAATCTCTATCCTGCTGCTTGTCACTCTGGCCAGTCTGGCAGGAATAGAGATCAGCCGTCCTTACCGGGCAGGAGCATATTCCTTGGTTCTGCCCGGTGGGGGTCAGATCTACAACAAAGCCTACGTCAAAACAGGCATAGTTATTGGGGTGCAGGGCTATCTGATAGGCACAGCATTGTATCATAATTCAAAAAAGAAAGACTTTCAGACCCAGGCGGATAATGCTGCCACTCCCTTTGATCAACAGTATTATCAAATCCAAGCCGATGACTATAGCGACCGGCTGCGCAGTGATTACTGGTGGATGGGGATCACTACTGCACTTTCCGTGATAGATGCATGGATAGACGCTCATTTGGTGGATTTTGAAGCTGAAAGCCAGAGGATTCACCTACACTTCGAAGATGGACAAGTGGGGCTGCAGATCAAGTTTTAGGGAGGCTCTTATGGCTAGAATATTCTTTAGCTTGTTACTGGCTATCAGTTTGGGCACACTGGGAGCGGTTCGGCTCACTATTGCAGAGTTTGAACAGCGTATTTTTGAGCACACCAATCGCGAAAGAGCACGACACAATCTGCCCGCCTTGATCTATGAACCGGGTTTGGCAGATCTGGCTCGGGGTCACAGCCGTAATATGCTGCATCAGGATTTCTTTGATCATGCGGATAGACAGGGACTACAGGTGGGTGGACGTCAGGAGCGCTTTTATCCTCAGATCATGCTGATCAGCATCGGTGAAAATCTCTATAAGATTGAGGATAGCCGCAAGCGTTTCTCTTCGGCGGAGATAGTGCAGGGCTGGATGGATAGTCCCGGACACCGTGCCAATATCCTAAATCGGGACTTTACACACATAGGAGTGGGTGTGGTGGTGAGCGGACGTAAGCTCTATGCCACTCAGAACTTTGGCACCCCTATTGTGAAGCTCATCACTCCCCTGCCACTCAGAACCAGAGCAGGCAGCCTGCGCTTGGAGTTTGAATACCTCTCTCCCCGTCCGGGTCGTGATCTGGTGGCTACCATCCGCTACCCGGATGCCTCCGTGAAGTTCTTTGTGAACGACAACGAGTATCTGGAAGGAGCCGAGATTCAAAGGCCATCCTGGATTGGCGGCAAACGCTTCACTCTCACAGTGACCTTCCCTGCAGGAAGTGGAGATTACCGGGTGCAGTTTGGCTGGGGGAATTCGTTCTATGACAATGGCTTCTTAGTCCAAAAGCTTTAGGATCAGATCAGGAAATTCTTTCTTACAATAAACTAAACGCAGATGCCAGTCTCGTCATTCCTCACTTATTATGTCCATAATTCATAATGTAATGCAGGATAAGCCTTTCTTTAGCATTAGCTAAGGGATCGCTAAAGAATCGTTAAGGCTGCGTTAAGGCAGCGATTGAGGGGCAAACGATGAAGCAGGCTGCAGAGACCGCTATCTTCTTTCAGGAAGCCTTGCACCATAAAAGAACCGATCCCGGAGGATCGGCTCTAAATTACAGGATAATCAGGTGATCTTAGATCAACCACTCGTTCTTGATAGTGGGCTTCTTCTGAGGAGTGGGATCTTCAACTTCGTAAATCTTGTCTTCCAGGGAATAGTTCACTTTGATGCCGGCTTTGCCGTAGGCTTCCTGAGAAGTGGCAGTGACCTTCTTGGCTTCCGAATCGTAACTGAATACAAACTCATCATTATTTATCGTGGTGAGGTTCAACTCTTCGATTGTGAAGGGATACTCGCCAAAAGGATCGTTGGCTCTGTATTGCTCCATGGCTTCAATAACAAGCTCAAACTTATCTACCAGAGGTGATATCTTGAGCCTGGCAGCTTCTTCGGCGGCTTTATCTACTTTCAGTTGCTGCATGGGAAAGATAAAGATAAAGACCAATCCCACCAGCATCATGATCAGCATGGCTTCGACCAAGCCGATCTTCTTGCCTGAACCTATTTGTTCTGTTTTGGCTACTTTCTCGACGGGTTTCCGGGTTTCTTCGGCTGTAGCTTTCTTTTCTAAATCAGCCATTATTCCTCCTAGGGGGATAAATAATCATTTTCTCAAGCTTTGTACGAGGCTGTTTTTTGTCAAAGGATTTATTACAAACCCCGGAATCTGAAGGAGCGATATAGCATCACTCCATGGCTCAAGCCTTGTCCGGTGGCCTCATAATTCAGGTTGTAGGTGAGCCGCAAGGCCCAGGGAAGCATCATGCGCAAAGAGGTGTCGTGGGAGATCAGCAGAGCCGTATTCTGTTGCAGGTCTGTTGCTTCCTGAAGTGTGAGCTTGTAATCGACATAGAACCGGCTGAAGAGGTATTTGCTCATGCTCATGGAAAGATTATTGAGCAGAATGGCAGAACTGAATTGCACGATATCGGAACTCACCTGCCGCATATCAGTGTATTCCGCCATCTGATCCTGGTTTGTGGAATACTCGTTCACAAGGTTTTGAATAAAACCAAAATCAACACTAAAGGCATCCAGCTTCAAGAGCCTGCGCACAGAATTCTCAAAGGGGTAGAGAATGGGAGAAATGAACGCGGAATTGATGTTTCCAGAGAGCAGATTGATGGCATCGCTGGAGAAATTGGATTCCCGTTCCTCCAGATCAGGATCGGTGGGAAGGTTATCATATCTAACTCGGGAAAGGATTTGCGAGATCGTGCGATCCTGGGGATTATCGCTGGAAAGAGTCAATTGCAGCCGATCCAGAAAAGCCTTGCTGGTATCGTTGTCTGTATTGATATCCAGATTGATGATAGTTCCATCGGGAGAACGACGTGTCAGGTTTCCCTGAATCTGCATCAGGTCCTGTGCTTCCATTATGGCAACATTCACATTATCCACCTGGAAGACAGTGCCAAAGAAATCCAAAGTGCCATTTTCGGAGCTGAAGTTTGCTTCCTGAACACTCCAGATCTGTCCATCGTAAAGCACGTGGATAAAACTGCCGGGATTAACTCTGATATTGGCAGGGTAGGTCACGTAGCTCACATTGTCCTTGATTCGAACCAATAGATCCATGCTGAAGGGCAGAGGAGCAGGATCTTCGACATTGCGGCGCAGGGCGGCATCCCGCACGGAGTAGATCAACCTCAATAGGTTATCCGTATTGGGCGGATAGGTTACAGTGGCACGGGAAACGAGCAGATTGGCCATGATCTTCATATCATCGAAAGGTCCCATCACAGTGGCAAAATCCCGATCCAAGCCGCTCAAGGTCAATTGAGACAGGGAACGGGTGGGCGTGAACATCGGAACGCTGACCAAGATGCCGGGTTCGTCTATGCTGAGCCGGAAGATACCCAAATCCAGCATTGCTGCCATGAAGTGGTTGCCTTCGTCTTCTGAGAAATAGTTGTTGATACGGAGCTCACCTTCACCCATTCGGGCAGAAAACCGGTCTATTAAGAAGCGATTATCTGTAATGTGAGCCGTGAGATTGATATTGTGGATTGATTCGGGCTGATCCTGCAAGACCAGCCTGCCCTGATTTAACTGAATGCTGCCGTTGGTGATGACAAATTGCTCTTCACGAACTCCCAGGCTGGCTTGCATAATGGAATTTCCTGAGGCATCGATTATGTATGGAACTTTCTTATGCAGCCAATTGAAGAGTTCTCCCCTCATATCCAGATTGAGGGAGTGTTCGCCTTCAAAATAGCTGTTGGAGAGGAAGTTGTAATCCAGAGCGCCGGAACCGCGGAGATCCACCAAGCCTTCCTTTACCGCAGAAATGGCGTCCACAATAAGAAGATTGGCCTGCTGCTGAGCTACGAGATCAATTTGATCCAATTCCAAGCCCGGCAATTCCAGATTTCTGGCCTGAAGGTCAACTATCAGGTTGGGATGCTCGATATTCTTCAGGAAGTCTGTGTATGAAGCAGCTACCAAGCCATTTAAAGTAGCTTTGATGGTATCATCTTCCAAAAAGCTGGCAAGCTTGAGATCGTTCACCCTGAACCTGGCATCGACAGCCGTCTGTTCAGCTATATGCACATCTGCAGAAAGCAAGCCCAACACATTTCCGCCGCTGCTGATCTTCCCCTCTGCCAGACAAGCTTGGGGTGGACCGTGCAAACTAATCTCTCCGGTGAGGGGTTGCAGGCCTTCCAGATCCAAATCCCTCAGATTCAGGCTGGCATCGATCTTCCCGCTGTCATGCCAATTGTAGATGCTTCTCAGGCTGAGACTGCCGAATTGAGGGAGCAATTCCTCAATGGGAGGAAAGAGTCTGGTGATATTTTCCCGGCGAAGATCCATCAGAGCCAGATCAAAGCTCATCCCGGGGATGTCTCTGGGATCAAGTGAGCCGCTGAGACTGATCAGGTCGTTGATTCGGAAGGCATAGACGTTGATCACCTCTCCGATGTAGTCGGCAGTAAGCTGCAGATTGACCTCTTCTTCATTGAAAAGCCCATCGGAGCCAGCCAGATTCAGGCTGGCGTTACCCGATGCTAAGTTGTAAGCGGCAGAAAAGCGAAGATCTGAGTTGTAGTGAAAATCGCCACTGAGATCAAGGTTTAGCTTGCTGCTTGCCACAATCTGATCACCACTCATGTAAGCCCGGACAGCTCCACTGAGGAGTGGATTAAAACGCTGAATGAGGTCATTGGCATAAAGCTGGGCCAGATCGAGCGAGAGCAAATCCATATCCACCATGAGCTGACGGGAAAGGACATCCCCCAAAACATTCACATAGTAGCCTTGCGGACTACGCAGCTTGGCATCCACCATATACTTGGGGCTTTGATCCTCAAGCTTAAGGGGTATCAGATGGACTTCACCCGAGAGACCTGTAAGTTCCAGCAGTTCATGGCTAAAGTCGATATTATCCAGGGTAACCGTACCCATAGGGAGGCCTTGATTGAAATCCAGATCATAGCTCAGAGCTCCATAGGCGATAAGCTCGTGTCCAAAGCTTTGAATAGCAGAACTGGCAAGGGTTCCGGAGAGTCTTCTGGTCTCCAGATTGAAGCTGGCTTCTGCCTCCAGGGATTGGTTTTCCCAGTTTCCGGAAAGCAGTTCTGCCCGAATAAGCTTATCCTTCAGATCTGCCTTTAGCCCCAGATTCTGGATTGCCCAGCTCTGGTAGGCTATCCGGGGTGAATCTGCTCTCAGGCTGAGAAGAGGTGCTTTGATACTGCCGGAAGCTTCGAGCGTGGCGTTAACAAGGCCGCTGAGTCCTTGCTCCAGAAGAGCCAGATCAATTGAGCTTAGAGTCAGGGTTCCCTCCAGCCCCATATCCCGGTTCAGATCTGTGATTTCCAGGTATCCTGCCGCGCTGCTCTGACCTGAGCTTAGCCCTGTGATATCTGCCCGGGCCCGGTGTTCATTACCGCTAATCAAAAGAGAGCTAAGCTGAAGGGGGTATTGATCCAGGAGTGTGGCTCTGGTGCCAACCAAACCCAGATCCAGATTTAGCTGATAGGGGCCGCCCTTTCTGGCTTGACTGGCCTCAGCTCTCAGGCTGAGATCAGTGCTGAATCCCTTGATATCCGGATGATAGGCGATAAGCGGATCATAGTGTTCCAAGCTGGCGTTAGCCATCACCAGACGGCCATTATCTAGTTCTCCTTCCAAGCCGAGTTTGCCATTGTTTGCGGAGATTCCAAAGAGTCTGAAGCGAGTGTTCTTTTTGTTTATAGCACTTATCTTTAGCTCTTCAAAGCTATCAACCAGCTTTAAGTTGCCTGCATTCACCAGTTTGAGATCCAGCTCCAGATCGAGGTTGAAGACTCCCCGGCTCAGATTGATCTCTTTGAAGAAGGGCAGAAGATCCGGTATCTGCAGGGGCTTCGAGGGCTTTTTATCTTCTTCCTCAGCTTTGGGTCTAAGCCTCAGGCTCACTATCGGAGCATCTATATCGACTCTCTCCAGGAGGTTTCTGATCTTGAAGCCACTGGTGATCACTTTGAGCAGATTATAGCGCACCCTCAGTTCCCCAATCCTGATCTCCAGGCTGGAGTCCTGAGCAGCAAATTCAAAGTTACGGGCTATGAGTTGACGCTCGCTGAAATTGAGCTCTCCAATAGTAGCTTCTCCGCCCAGTGCTTTGCCAATCTCCTTTTCGGCGATACTCCTGATCTTGCCCTTCAGGTTAAAACCATACCAGGCAATAAAGAAAGCGCTGTTGACTACCAGCAATAGCGCGATCAGGATCAGGAATTTCTTGTGGCGTTTCATGGTTCTAACTGGGTTTCAGAACTCCATGATCGAGTTCATAAGTTCTTTGTGCCAGCTTGGCGGCTTCATGATCGTGAGTAATCACGATAAAGGCCTGTCCCAAGTCTTTATTTAGCTTTAGTATAGTGTTCCATATCTCCAGTGAATTATCAGGATCAAGATTGCCGGTGGGTTCATCTGCCAGCACCAGCTTGGGTTTGTTTACCAGAGCCCTTGCCAGGGATACTCTCTGCTGTTCTCCTCCACTGAGCTGATTGGAATAATGCTTCAGCCTTTCACCCAGACCAAACCCAGTGAGCAGCTCCCGAGCCCGGCTAAGGCTCTTCTGGTGACTCATTCCATCTATCAGAAGCGGTAAGGCCACGTTTTCTTCGGCAGTCAGGTCTTCGATCAGATAGTGGAACTGGAAGACAAAGCCCAAATCACGATTGCGAATCCGGGCAGCACTCTTGGAGGAGGCAGAGACCTCTTCCCCATTGATCTGCACTGTTCCTTTATCCTGCTCGTCTAAAAGTCCCAGAATATGCAGGAGAGTGCTCTTTCCGCTACCGCTTTTGCCTGTGATGCTGATCAGATCTCCCTGAGACAGCTCCAGATTGATATCTTTGAGCACCTCTATGCGTTGAGCGCTGTCTGTGTATGACTTTGCCAGATGACTGGCGACTAATATATTCATTATTACCTCTTAGGGGTTGCGCAGCAGTTCGATGATCTGCAGCTTGTCTATACGTCTCAGGGGAATCAGGATGCAGAGCAGGATCAGAGCACTGGATACAGCCAGAATCACCAGTTGATTGAGGGGCGAAACGTGGATCGCCAGCCGGTCGATGAAGTAAACCTCACCCTTCAGGCTATAGATGTTCTGGTTCACAATCAACAGGGAGAGCAGAGCCCCGGAGATCTGCCCCAGAACGATGGAAAAGATCCCCACCAGAGCTATTCGGAAGAAGAGCAAACGCTTGATGCTGCTCTGGCTCGCACCCACCGTTTTGAGTACTGCTATCTCATTTTTCTTATCGTAGATGATGGTGATGACGGCGCTGATCACATTGATCCCGGCGATCAGGACCAGAAAACTGAATATGATAAAGATCAGCCATTTCTCCATCTTGATCAGACGGAAAAGTCCTTCACTACTCACGGTCCAGGGCTGAGCAATAATGCTATGACCCAATCGGGCAGAATACTCATCTGCCAAATCCTTTGCCTTATCGACAAAGGCAGGTTTGAGCCGGACTTCGACCTTACTGTACTGATCGCCAATCATGAGCAAAGATTGTGCTGAAGAGACTGTCGTAATGAGAACCGCCCGATCGTATTCATAGTATCCGGAGCGGTATATGCCGGCTATTCTGAAGCTGTGCTCGCTGGACATCAAGCCCAGCATGCTGATCCGATCCAATTGGGGATAGACCACTGTAATGCTGTCACCCCGGGCAAGTCCCAGCTCTTTTGCCATATAGTGCCCGATGTAAACAGAGCTCTCGCTCAGAGGTTCAAAACCGCTGCTCAGGTATTTGAGATAGGGAGCCTCAGCGGGATCTGCCGGATCGGATGCATAAGCCCGGATCATGGCTCCGCGGACTTTGTCTTCATTGCGGACCATCGCCGAATAAGATAGGCAGGGCACGGCAGAGATCACTTCGCCCCGCGCCTTCATCTTCCCGGCAAGCTCAAAGGCCTTGTCTTGATCCATGTATTCATCAAAGGAACTTATCAGGTTCACATGGGCAAAACTATCCAAGAGCACGGTTTTAAGGGTGCGTTCATAGCCCTCAAAGAGATTCAATCCGGCACTCAGAATAGCCACTGAGAGCACAATTCCCAAAACCATGAACACAAAGCTAAAGCGCAGAAGATTGCGCTTTGGATGCTTTATGTAAGTTTTGAGGAAGAAGCTTTCAAGCTTATTCACGGTCTTACTCACTTCTTTGGGAATGCCGGTAAAGCTTTTTTTCCACCTCTTCCCCTAGATTCAGGGTAGAAGCCAGGGAGATGGGCAGAGACCGGGAGGAACTCACTCGATTGATGATCAGTTCAGAGATCAGACCCAGTGAGATAAACTGGAATCCTGTAATGATCAGGAGCATACCCAAAAAGAGCAGAGGACGGTTGCTGAGGGGTTGACCGTAGAAAATCTTCAGGATGGCCAGATAGAGGCTGAGGATCAGTCCCAACACGGTTGAGATCAATCCCACTCTGCCAAAAAGATAGAGAGGGCTCTTCACGTATTGGGTCACCATCTTGACGGTCAGAAGATCAAAGAACCCCCGCAGATAGCGCTCCAACCCGTATTTGGATTTCCCAAATTGCCTGGCGCGGTGTTCCACTGCCAGCTCACCCACCCGGTATCCCAAGGCGTGAGCCAAAGCAGGAATGTAGCGATGCATCTCGCCATATAGGTTGAGCTCTTTCACCAAAGGCTTGCGATAGGCTTTGAACCCGCAATTGTAATCCTTTAGTTTCA
>JAZHDE010000267.1:0-10238 GCA_036584515.1 Candidatus Cloacimonadota bacterium
TATTCTCTCAGCACTCTCTCTCAGCACATCCTCACGCAACCAAAACAACCACAGACCCGGTACTGGGTGAAACGCGAGCTCGAGGACGGGCGAAAGGATGTGTATGATGTGTACACGCTTTCGCTGGTCGTGTGGCGCGACCATTTCTTCAGTGCGATCAAAACGCGCCTGACAGGCGCCGTGCTTTCAGTTGTCGAGGCCGAGCGCGACGGCGCGGCGACGGACGGCGCGATCTTAATAACCTTGGAGCGCTTCACTTTAAGAAGGGCAATTGGAATCTCTCAATCAGCTATTACGAGCAGGCCATCAGCAAGAGCCAGGAGAATAGCTTCAATGAAGGACTGCTGAGATCCTTTAATAACCTGGGCGAGGTCTACGAGAAACAGAATGAGCTAAACTTGGCTTATGATCTCTATTTCAAGGGACTGGAGCTCTTGAGCACTGTGTCTGATGATTATATCAAGGCAGAGCTTTATGGCAACTTGGGCTCGGTACTAACCAAGCTCCACAAGTTCAAAGAAGCTTATGGGTATCTGGTGGAAAGCTTTGATTTCTTCAAATCCCTCAATGCCCGGGATAAGATTATGGAAGGATGCCAGAAGCAGGCTTATTACTTCATCCTGACGCATAATCTCGAAAGTGCAGATTACTATCTAAAGCAGGCCATGAAGATGGCACATGAGCAAAATCATCCCTTCGAGATAGGCAGATCTTTCTACCTACGGGCACTACTGGAACGCAAGGATCTGGAATCTGCCAAGACTAACCTGGAAGAATCCATCAAGATGTTTGTGCAGACTGGAAGTAGTTACGAGCTTTCTCTGGCCAATTATGAATTGGCTTCTGTGCTCTTTGAGATGAAGGAATGGGAGCCGGCTCTGCAGATTCTGAAGAACAATCGAAAGATCATCCAGGAATATAGCTCAATCAAGCTACTGGAGCAAAATGATATACTTCTGCAGAAGATTTCCCGCGAGTATTCTGCTCAAATGCAGGACATTAAGTTTGAAGAGAATCTGCTCAACCAGTTCTATGAGATTACCCAAAATCTCAATACCCTTACTGATCTGGACGTGTTGATCGAAAACTCTCTATCAAGTTTGATGGAGCTTTCAGAGGCCGATGGGGGAATGCTCTGCCTTCATGAAAGCAGCACTCTGCCGGGTTCCTGGGAGTACAAAATATACAAGGGAACTTCACCCGGTGATAAGGATCATGGCACCTTCATGGATCTCTGTCATCAGGTTTATAGCAATAAGAAACAGGAGAATTACAAGCAACCTCACTTTGCTCCTGATTACAATAACATACTTATTCTGCCGCTATCTATCCGCAAGAACACTTTGGGAGTTGTCTTGCTGTTTAGCACCAGTGGTGCTCATTACTTCTCTGAAAGGATAATCAACCTCCTAAGCGCTCTCACCAATCAGGTGATTGTGATCATAGAGAACATCCGCAGCGCCAATCTGGAAAAGACCCATGCCGTGATCAGGGAACAACTAAATTCCAATAACCTCTATGCTAATATCATCGGCACCAGTCCCGAAATGCAGAAGATCTTTGAGATCATAGAAAAGGTGAAGGATACTCCCACCTCAGTGCTTCTGGAAGGTCCCAGCGGCACAGGTAAGGAATTGATAGCACGGGCACTCCATTTCAGTAGCAACAGATCAAACAAATCTTTTGTGGCGCAGTACTGTGGAGCCTTGCCGGAAACTCTGCTGGAAAGCGAGCTTTTTGGCCACGTAAAAGGTTCCTTCACGGGAGCGGCTTATGATAAAAAAGGACTCTTTGAGATAGCCGATGGCGGTACCTTCTTCCTGGATGAGATAGCCGATATCAGCCAAAGCACGCAGGCAAAGCTACTGCGCTTCTTACAGGAAGGCGAGATCAAGAGAGTGGGTGCCACCAAGACTGAAAAGGTGAATGTACGCGTGGTTTGTGCCACTAATGTGTCGCTACTGGATAAGGTTAAGGACGGCTCTTTCCGGCTTGATCTGTACTACCGTCTGAATGTGATCAAGATTGAAGTGCCACCCCTCAAGACCAGAAGGGGAGATATCCCTCTGCTTTCAGTTCATTTCCTGGATAAATACAATAAGCGCATCAATAAATCTGTGGTGGGCATCTCTGATGAGGCCATGAAGATCATGGAAAACTACGATTGGCCGGGTAATGTGCGTCAGCTCGAAAATGAGATTGAGCGTGCCGTAACTCTGGCAGAGAACAATAGCTTCATCAAACCCTCAGATTTCTCGGAAGAAGTGCGCAAGTATATCGAAAACGTGCAGACCATCAAACTGCTGAATAATAAAAGAACTCTCAAAGATGCCATTGAAGAGCTGGAACGCAAGCTGATCACCGAGAGCATGGAACAGAATCAGTGGAATCAGACTCAGGCCTCCAAAGAACTGGGGCTTTCCCGACAGGGTCTGATTAAGAAGTTGAAACGATACAATTTGTATAAGGAAGAAGAGTCTTGAGTTCTGACAACCCGGCAAGCAAAGTCGAGACCCTCGATAGCATACTGAACTTCGTCTCTCTGGATATCGAAACCACTGGGCTGGATACACGAAAAGACGAGATAATCCAGATTGCAGCCATTAGATTCGTGTACGGAAGAAAAGAGGCGGTGTTTGATACTTTCGTGAAACCCAACCGCAGGGTTCCCACTTTTATCAAAGCTTTGACACACATATCCGAAGAGGACTTAAAGCGAGCTCCATCCATAGAGATGGTTCTTCCCCAATTGCTAAGCTTTGTGGGGGAATCGGTGATTGTGGGCCAAAACATAGCTTTCGACCTGGACTTCATCGATGAGAATTTGATCCGCACAGGAAAGTTCCCACTCAAGAATCAGAGATGGGACACTGCAGAAATTGGCAGAGTTTACCTGCCTTTTGTGAATAATCACAAGCTGGGAACGATGTGCCGGGAATTTGGTATTGTGCTGGAACACGCTCATAGAGCAGATGCCGATGCCATAGCTACGGGAGAATTGCTCTGCAGACTCACTCATCATATATACGATCATTACAATCTGGTGATGAATGCCAGGCTCTTGGATCTTGCCAAACAAGCCAAACTGGAAGGAAGTCTTTATCACTATTTGCACAGGCTTGTGGAGTTTCAAAGGCACTATGCACTCATAGGAAAGAAACCGGAGCCTCCCGAAAACAAGCTGGTGAACGTGATAGAACACCAAATCCCAGGCAAGGGAGTGGCGGATCTGGAAAACGTGTTCGGGCCTTCCGGTATCTTTTCTCAACGCTTTGAGAATTATGAATTTCGGAGTGGACAGCTCGAAATGGCCAAGCATATAGCTCTTGCTTTTGAGCAGGAGCATCATCTGGCAGTGGAAGCAGGCACCGGAGTGGGGAAGTCCTTTGCATATCTGGTGCCGGCAATGCAGTTTGGGCACGACAAGAAGTGCAAAGTGCTGATCTCCACCAATACCAAAAATTTGCAAGAGCAGCTCTTCTTCAAGGATATCCCAGCTCTTCGCCGGATCATCCCGATACCTTTTAAAGCCTGTTTAGTTAAAGGCAGAGACAATTATATATGTGAACGGCGCTGGAATGAGATGCTAAGCGAGCAAAGTAAGGGTTACACAGATTATGAGGCTCATGCCATGCTCTATTTGATGGTCTGGAAACAGCTCACGCACACAGGAGATATCTCGGAAAACTCATCCTTCGATCGCAGCAGATTCAGCTTTGTCTGGAGGAAGATCTGCTCAGATCGTTACCTTTGCGGTGGTAGAAAGTGCCCGATGTTCAAAGCCTGTTATCTGATGAAACTCCGCAAAGACATAGAAGATTCCAGTTTAGTTGTGGCAAATCATTCTCTGCTCCTGGCTGATATGCAGTCCGAAAACACCAGCTTAGGAGAATACAGCTATCTGGTCGTGGACGAGGCTCACAATCTGATGTCCTCTGCAGCACGACTATTGGGTTTTGAGCTGGGCTACGCTGATCTGAATTCTCTACTTCAACAATTGGGAAGCTCCCATCGCAGACAGCACTCTGGTTTTCTAAGTCAGTTAAACAATGCTGTGCAACGTTGCTTGGCTACTGCTGCTGTCAAAGCACAAATGGAAGCTTTGGTTAGAAATGCCGAGAAGAAGATAGAAGCACTGAGAAAACCACTGCAGGAGCTCTTTAACGAAGCTGGAAAGATTGTTCTGCAAGCTGATAGCTTTGGCAAGTGCCGGGTCAAAAGCTCTGGGCAGTATCAGAGCTTGGATGAGGACATTAAAACTCTGCAAAGAGGCTGGAAGGAGATTGCCAAGGATATTGCCGCCATCAGTAACGTGCTTAGCACCATCAAATCTGAAGTGCTTGCTCAGTACGATAGCTATGTGGAAAGCTTGGGCTCATTTGGTACAAGATTGATGGAGATAGAGCAGGAACTGATGACCCTGCTTGATCCTGATCTGGAAAGTAACGCTCTCTGGCTGGAAAACAGTGGGGGAGACCGTAATACACCTTCATCTTTGATCTGCTACGCTCCTATTGAAGTAGGAGAGCAGCTAAACCGAATCCTCTACAAGAATGTTAGAAGTATCATTTTCACCTCTGCCACACTTGCCTTGAGGGGTTCTTTCAAGTTCTTCAAAGGTCAGAGCGGCCTGAATCTTGTGGAAGATGGCAGACTGGTCGAAGAGATAGTGGATTCCCCTTTTGATTATGATAAACAATCCCGTTTGATGATCAGCAGTTTCCTCCCAGAACCAAAGGATAAGTTCTTTGGGAATCAGGCTCTGGCTTGTCTGGAGCAGATTGTCACCACCGTTGATGTGGGCACGATGGTGCTCTTTACTTCTTACAAGGATCTGAATCAAGTATTTGATCATCTCTCAGATGTATTGTATCAGAACAATCGAAGCTTCTTTGCTCAAGGCAAAGGCTCTAGCCGTTCTTCCATACTAAGTGAGTTTAAACAGATGGACAATGCAGTTCTGCTTGGGACCAGTTCCTTTTGGGAGGGAGTGGACATACAAGGTAAGTCGTTATCGCTATTGATTCTGTACAAGCTGCCTTTTCTGGTTCCATCTGAACCGGTGGTTGAGGCCTATATTGACAAACTGGAACAGGAACAAAAAGATTCCTTTATGCACTACATGCTGCCCAATGCACTTCTGAAGCTGAGGCAGGGTTTTGGTCGGTTAATCAGAAGCAAGAGCGATACCGGTATCGTATTGATAATGGATTCCAGAGTTTCAAGCAAGAAATATGGCAGCTACTTCAAAGAGGTCTTGCCCTGCCAGAGCAGAGAGTTCAAATCCGAACAGCAATTGTTCAGCGAGATCGCTGCATTCTTTAAGAACTAGATATCGGACAAACAATGAAAAGCGTATTTATCCAAAGCTTCGGAGCCATGATTGAAGAGGGAAGGCTGCTATTTGACGAACCTCTATCACAGCACTGTAGCTTTAAAATTGGTGGACCTGCGGATTATTTGGCTGTTCCAGGATCAGAACGAGAGTTCATTGATCTGCTAATCTTTGCTCTGGAAAACCACCTGCCCTACTTCATCCTCGGTAATGGCTCCAACCTTCTGATTAGTGATAAAGGCTATCGTGGTCTGATAATAAAAAGCTCCGGATTAAGTAAGCTTTCCAAGGATGAGCAATTTGTTTCAGCCTATGCAGGAACAGTTCTTTCCCAAGCTTGCAGTTTTGCCCGTGATAATAGCTTGACCGGCTTGGAATGGGCCAGTGGAATCCCCGGAACAGTGGGTGGAGCTGTCTATATGAATGCCGGAGCTTACGGGGGAGAGATCAAAGATTGCCTCTATTTCAGCAGATGTATTCGTCCAGAATTGGAGTCTTTGAAGGCCAGGAATCCAATTATCTACCTCAAGAACGAGGAGCACGATTTTGGCTATCGGAAAAGCTCACTGCAAAGCAGCGGCCTCATTGTATTGAGTTCTGCCTTCAAGCTTGAGACAGACTCACCGGAGAGTATCACAGCCAGAATGGAAGAACTGAAGCAGCAAAGAAACAGTAAACAGCCCATGAATCTCCCTTCTGCAGGCAGCGTCTTTAAGAGACCTGAGGGCTATTTCACAGGGAAATTGATCGACGATTGTGGTCTCCGAGGCTATCAAATCGGTGATGCTGCCGTATCAAACAAGCATTGTGGGTTTATTGTTAACATGGGCAAAGCGAGCTTCAGAGATGTCTATGATCTCATTCAGTATGTTCGCAAAACTGTAAAAGAAAGATTCGGAGTGGAACTGGAGACAGAGATCAGGCTATTGGGTGAGCTTTGAGACAATCCGGCAAATACATCTATCCTCTCATACTCTTTGTCCTGATCATCTTAGCCTGGCATGGCGTCAGCAGTAGTCATAGCTTGGATCATTGGATTCTTCCCTCACCTCTGAAAGTGCTATCTGCGTTTTTTGAAGCTGGAGATCTACTGTGGTATCATTTCAAGTTTACTCTTCAGGCCACAGTTTATGGTTTGACAATTAGCATAGTTTTGGGTTTGGCTACGGCAGTTCTGATGGATAGTATCAAGGTGTTTCAAAAAGCTCTGTATCCTTATCTAATAGCCTCACAGACAATTCCAATTATTGCTGTGGCTCCTCTTTTAATCATATGGTTCGGCTATGGACTGGCTTCGAAAGTATTTACAGTTGTTCTGATCTGTTTTTTCCCTATTGCCTTCAATTTCTGGATAGGTCTCGGCAGTGTTAGTATTGATCAGATACGTCTGATCCGATCTATGGGAGCCGGACGATGGCAAACCTTCCGGTATCTGAAGCTCCCTGCTTCGCTACCCAGTTTGTTTACAGGGCTGAAGCTTTCCGCCACTTACAGTGTGATGGGTGCAATTATTGGAGAATGGCTGGGTGGTGTTGGTGGATTGGGAATATATATGACCAGAGCAGGAAAATCCTATCTTACTCACCATGTTTATGCCATTGTCATTGTGATCGTTATGCTCAGCTTGGCTCTGTTTCTGATCGTATCATTGTTTGAGCGAATTCTGGTAAAATGGAACACACCAAAACAGGAAGAGTACAAAGATTTCAAGGAATTAAGTAATTAATTTGTGGTTCAGCTGTTTTAAACACATTATATTGTTGTATAAGAACAAAAAATAACAGCCAAAAGGAGAACTAAATGCTAGCACTATCAGGCATAGGACAAGCCATTACTGATTTCTTCACTCCTGAACGTATCTCTATGCTTGTTCGAGTGGCTCTAATCCTTGGAATAGGGCTTCCTCTTCTCACTTTGATTAAGAAGCTGACTGTGAAATTGACCCAAGGCAGGCTATCTCCCCAATCTGAGCAGTTGATTCAAAGAGCAATCTACTATCTGGGATTCCTGATCCTCATAGTTACTCTGATGAATGAATTTGGCTTCAAGCTATCTGCTCTCTTGGGTGCTGCTGGGGTTCTGGGAATTGCGATCGGTTTTGCCTCTCAGACCAGCGTGTCGAACATTATTAGCGGTATCTTCTTGATCAGTGAGAAACCCTTTGTTGTCGGGGATGTAATTGACGTTGCAGGCACGATTGGCACAGTGGCTTCGATTGATTTACTCTCCATCAAGCTAAGAACACCCGATAATCGCTTTGTGCGTGTTCCAAACGAGAACATGATTAAGACAGAAGTAATCAATATCACTCGTTACGATACTCGTAGAGTAAACATCAATGTATCAGTCGATTATTCATCAGATATGATCAAGGTTCTGCAAATACTTGACAATATCGCCAATACTGAAGATCTTGCCCTCAAAGACCCCAAATATATTTCTGTAGTGGATGCTTTCGCTGATTCCGGCATAAACATCCTGTTTGGTGTTTGGGGTAAGACAGAAGATTATTGGACCTTGAGGAACAATCTGATGCTTAGGGTTAAGCAGGAGTTTGAGAATAACGGGATTTCTATTCCGTATCCACATGTGCAGCTTATTGCGCAAAACACGAAAGAACAAGTATAGAAGAGGTAAGAATTATGACAAAACCCAAAATCAAAGGCATCATCTTTGACATGGATGGGACACTTTTGGACACACTCAAGGACATCTCCGATGCAATGAACGAGGCCTTGGTAGAATTCGGTTTCCCCGCTCATCCTGAAGAAGACTACAAGGGTTTTGTAGGAAGTGGGCTTTCCGAACTGTGTAAGAGGGTTCTTCCTGAGAAGAACCAGAGCCAAACCCAGATCAATAAACTGACTCAGAAGTTTTGGGAAAACTATGAGAACAACTGGTTTATGCATACTAAACCCTATTCTGGAATCATGTATCTGGTGCAATTGGGGATAGCCCGCAAGCTTAAGCTTGCTATACTATCTAACAAACCTCATTACTTCACAAAGAAAATGATCAGACACTTCTTCAGAGGAGCCATGATCAAGCATTTCAAGAACCCCTTTGGTATCTATAGCGGTGAACAAACCGACAAACCAGCCAAGCCGGATCCCACAATCGCTTTGGAACTTGCAGAACGTATGAACGTCTTGCCTGCCAGTATTGCTTTCGTAGGTGATAGCGATGTCGATATCCAAACAGCCAAGAATGCCGGAATGATAGCTATTGGTGCAGCCTGGGGCTTCAGAACCAAAAAAGAACTCCAGGATGCCGGAGCAGACTACGTCTTTGACTCTGCTCTCGATCTGGTAAAATTCATCGAGTCAGAGCCAGCTATCTGATGAAATCATTTCGAAAGGTACTCACGATCAGAACGGACACACGTCGTGCCTATCTGAACATAACGCCTCAAGTGGAAACAGCCATCCGTGAAAGCGGGATCGTGGAGGGACTGTGCTTGGTTAATGCCATGCACATCACTGCCTCGGTATTCATCAATGATCACGAAAGTGGTCTGCATGCCGATTTCGAGAAATGGCTGGAGAAACTAGCTCCTGAGAAACCTCATAACCAGTATCAACACAATGGCTATGAGGATAATGCCGATGCCCACTTGAAACGCCAAGTGATGGGCAGAGAAGTGGTTTGCGCCATTACCGAAGGAAAACTGGACTTTGGTCCTTGGGAGCAAATCTTCTACGGGGAGTTTGACGGTATGCGCGATAAGAGAGTCCTCATCAAACTGATCGGCGAGTAAGTAACCAATATCAAGTTCAAAGGGCAGTATTTCCACTGCCCTTTTTTGCTATACCCCAATTTCCTCCTCATACGATGCATTAGCTATGCATTAACGATCCTTTAGCGAACCTTTAGCAAACGCTAGAGAAAGTCTTGTCCTGAAGTAAGTTGCGGTTAAATCGCTAAGTGGGGGAGCTATGAGCTTGCAAGGGATGAAGCCATATTCTACTTTCTTGCCATTATGGGCTGAACCCAATGCGGTCTATGCCGATTCAATCCGAAAAAAAAGGCCTCCCGGATTGAGAGGCCAATATCAGGATAATCAGATGTTTATCTGGTTTTTACTACTTTATAGGAATTCACTCTGTTACCAATCTTGCTCGTAACAAAGTAGATGCCTGGTGCAGTTGAGCGGGCGTTAGCATCAGAGTTCCAGTTGATTGTTGTACCGGGATGTGTGAGAAAGCTTTGGACCAGTTGCCCCCGAACGTTGTAGATTGAGATTTCCATCTCTTCGTCAGTTCTGCTGAAGGATTCGATGTTTAGCTCGGAACCAAAGGGAACGGGGTAAAGCTTTAATCCAAAATCAACAGGCGGAATCTGAGCAGGATCTTCATTTGCTGTGTAGGTTTCCCAGATGTAATCCACCTTATCCATATCCACGAATTCTGTGCCAGAGTATTCTTGCTCGATCTCGCTAGATAGATTTCCGCTAGGGTCATAGCTATACAGTTTCCTGTCTGAATTTTGCCATTGGTTCATGTTCCAATAGTAATAAGTAGAAATTGTGCGTTGGTTTTGTGCATTGAATTCAGAAACATTCTTGTTGGAGGCTTGCCAAGCAGAATTTTCCCAGTCGTACTCCATTTCCTCGGTGATCATGCCGGGGAAATCAAAACCGTCATTGAGGAGCATAAACGGAAGATTCTGAGACATATACTCGATAAATTGTAAGCCATTGCTGGTGTCGTTAGGGTGGAAACTGCGAGTGAATTTGTCATCTGGAGACCAATTGAGAGAATCATTGGAAGCATCGGTGTATTCTGTGATTATGCGGCCTTGTCCATCGAATTCAAAGGTAGATTTGAAGAACATGGCAGGGCGAAACTCTTCTGCTTCTTCCCAGCTATAAACCACGGAAACTGCAGGTCCATCGTAGTATATA
>JAZHDE010000268.1:0-10229 GCA_036584515.1 Candidatus Cloacimonadota bacterium
GAATACACCCTGACGAGCTTAGGAGATCTCTGATTCAAAGTGCAGTGAACTTGAGATGCTGCTGCTGATATTCTCAGAGTCTTCAGAGCTCTTGCGGGTTATCGACAATAAGATCGCTTACTTGAATCAACGTTTTAACTCAAGCCAAAGAAAAAGCCGGATTAGGCACAAAAATTGTATCTCAAATAGGGAAAATAGTACCAAATTCAGGAGTAACCGTTGAAGAAGATGCCTCAATACCGTAGCTTATTGTTTATCACGGTCATGCTTACGCTGCTCAGTCCGCTGTTTGCGCATGCCACATTGGATACAGACCTGATCTATTCAGACTTTTCGCAGAGATTCACTGAAACACCTCCTCCTCCGGCACAGGTGCGGCCAATTGCCGAGTTTGAGCCGGCTTCTGCAGTGATCATCCGTTATCCCCTGGGGATTCCCACTTCGCTGGTGACGCATCTTTCAAACACCGCAGAGGTGATCTGCGTGGTCTCCAGCACTTCAGTGCAGAATCAGGCGACAAGCGCTTTCAATAGTGCCGGAGTCAATATGTCCAACGTCTCTTTCATGATTGCCAGCACAGATTCCTATTGGACAAGAGACTTTGGCCCTTGGTTCATTATTGATGGTAATGGTATCTACTCCGTTGTGGATTTTCAATACAACCGTCCCCGTCCCAACGACAACATGTTTCCGCAAATCTTCGCCCAACAGATGGGCTTTAATCTTTATGGGATGAACCTGCAGCAGACTGGCGGGAATTATATGACGGACGGCATCAATACAGCCGCTCAGACTCAGATTGCCTATTCGGAGAATAGCGGACAGGGGCAGACCGGCGTGAACCTCAAGATGCAGAATTATATGGGCATCACCAGTACCACGTGGTTCAGGATCCCAATAATACCTATATTGATCACATCGATTGCTGGGGAAAGTTCCTGGCACCCGATAAGATTCTCATCCGCAGTGTTCCCACCAGCCATGCTCAATACGATGAGATCGAAGCCGTGGCAAGCTACTTTGCCAATCTGAACAGTGCCTGGGGCTATCCTTACAAGGTTTACAGAGTTTATACCCCTCAAAACCAGCCCTATACAAATTCGCTTATTCTGAATAAGAAAGTCTTTGTGCCGATCATGAATAACAGCAATGATGCGGCAGCTTTGGCAGTTTACCGTAATGCCCTGCCCGGTTATGAAGTGATTGGTATCACCGGAGCAGGCTCCACGCCATGGGAATCGACCGATGCTTTGCATTGCAGAACTCACGAAGTGCCGGATCCGGAAATGCTCTGGATAGGTCATAGTCCCCGGTTTGGACAGATGAATACAGAGCTCATCGATATCAACGCCGAGATCAGGGCTTTCAGCAGCAGTGCTCTGATTGCAGATTCCGTGTATGTCGCCTACCGTGTCAATCAAGGTCAATGGCAACAGCAAAGCCTGACGTATCTGGCAAATTGGTCTTACACGGCTTCGCTCTCGGGCTTTGCCCCTGGCGACACAATCCGGTACTACATCCATGCTGTGGATGAAGACGGCAAACGTAATGATCATCCTTTGACCGGAGCAAGCGATCCGCATCTCTTTGTGATGGCTCCTGATACAGTGGCTCCGCAGATTGTACATGTGCCTCTGGAGAGCATTGCCAATCAGGCTGAACCTGTACTGATTTCAGCCTTGGTGACAGATAATTTGGGCGTTGAGCAGGTTTTCCTGCGCTACCGTATTGATGGAGGAACGGTATATGAATTTCCCATGGAGAATACCGGTGCAGACCTCTGGTCTTTCCCTTATGTGCCGGAATTCACTGCGGGAAACACTCTCTTCGAGTACCAATTTAAGGCTTTGGATAATAGTACGCCTGCCAATCTGGCCTGGTATCCGGCTCAGGATCAGTGGGTAGGGGTGCAGATCATTCCTGTGAGCAACGCTGACAACCATGCTTCGGCAGTCTCTGCTCAGTTGCTGGGTGTATATCCCAATCCTTTCAGATCCGGCGTTTCCAGCCTGAGTATCGATCTGAAGGGAGCGAGAGCACAATCTGCCCAGCTTGCAGTTTACAATCTGAGAGGCCAGTTGCTTCATAGTCAAGAATTACGGCTTAGCCAGGATGGCTTGAATCGTTTGACCTGGAATGGCCTGGATGAGAACGGCCGGATGGTTGCACCGGGCTTGTATCTGATCAAGCTCAGGATAGAGAATCAGAGCTTTGTAAAGAAGTTGGTCATAGGTCTCTAAGATTGGGTTTAAACAATATCAACTGCCCTGAGTATGCTTCGAGTCATGCTCAGGGCTTTATTATTTCCAAGGAGTAAGAATGAAACAAGTTCTGCTGGCTGGTCTATTTTGTTTTTTGGTTGGGGGGCTGATCTCTGCTCCTCTGCGTATGGTGGTTCGAATCGGTGGGGCTGATCTTGCCTTGTATGAATATTATCAAGCTGCAGGAGAAGACATTGCAGCCTTTAGTCCCGGACAGTATCTGGATCTGGTGATACCTGTTTCTCGTGAAGGCGAGTACCGTATCCTGCATCCCAATCTGGAGATTACTCAGACAGAAGCTCAGTTGAAACAGAACCTTGTATCAGAAGATCGGGATATTCCCGGTTATCGTACTTATGCGGGTATGTTGGATGAGCTGATGAATCTGCAGGCACAGTATCCCAATCTGATGACAGTGGAATCCATCGGGGCAGGTTGGGGAGCCGTCTATGCAGAGTCACAGCCTTACTATTCCAGCTTTGATCATCAGGTCTGGAGTGCGAAAGTAACGAACAATGTGCAGGAAGAAGCAGATAAACCAGCTCTGTATTTCTGTGGAACTCATCATGCCAGGGAGCCCATCAGCCTGGAAGTATCCATGGCTATCCTGATCCACCTTCTGGAAAACTACGGCACCAATCCTGAGGTTACCAATCTGTTGAATAACTTCCAGATCTGGATCGTGCCCCTGGTTAATCCCGATGGTCACAAGGTTGTGATAGATCAGACGGACGTCTGGTGGAGAAAGAATATCCGTGACAACGATAATAATCATCAAGTCAGCACGGATGATAACTATGGCTATGGGAATGACGGCGTGGATATCAACCGTAACTACGGCTGGGAATGGGGATACATCTCTGCCACAGATAATATCAGCTATCCCACTCACCATGGCTCTGCTCCTTTCTCCGAGCCTGAAACACAGGCCTTTAGAGACTTCCTGCTTTCCAAGCCCTTTATTGCTGGGATCAGCTATCATACCTATGGACAGTATGTACTATACCCCATGGGCTACGTGACAAATCTGTATTCTCCGGACTATGTAGAGCTGAGAGCCCTGGCTATGAGCGTTGCTTCTCAGATCGGTGGACAGCAGGGAGGATACTATTCTCCCATGAATTCTTGGCAACTCTATCCTGTGAGCGGAGGCCTGGACGATTGGGCTTATGGGCAGTGCGGAATCTTTGCATACACTGTGGAGATGGCAACAGAGTTTATCCCTCCGGCTGCTGAAGTACCTCAGATAGTACAGAATAACCTGCAGGGAGCTCTCACTTTCCTGAGCAGAGTAAACAGGTCTGCACTCAAGGGACACGTTACCGATGCCTTCACCGGAGAACCGGTTGAAGCAACTGTCTGGATAGAAAGTCTGGACAATCATCCCACATACCGGGAGCCTTATCGCTCGGATGATGTCTATGGCTCCTTCTGGCGCTTCCTGAGTCCCGGCAGCTGGACAGTAAGGTTCATCAAAGAAGGCTATCTGGACGTGGTGGAGAATGTTTCAATCAGCAACACAGAAGTCACCGAGATCGATGTGGCTCTGCTACCGGTCGAGACAGTGGGACTCAGCATCAGAGTTATCGAGGCAGGGAATCCCCAATTGCCGGTGCATGGAGCTACTCTGAGTATCAATAGTGAAACAGAACAAGTCTTTTACACTGATGCTACCGGAAGTATCAATCTACCTGAAATGTATCCCGGAACTTATGATGTTACTATAAGCAAAGACGGTTACAATACTATCTCCGGACTCATGGATCTGCAGGATGGCTATGCTTTCAGCTTGATTCAGAATGCTTCTTTCTCAGAAGAGTTTGAGGTAGGCTTGGCAAACTGGGTGGCAACAGGTTCCTGGGGAATCTCCACTGGGGGAATGGCCGGAACTCAAGCTCTGTCTGATAGTCCAAGTGGAAACTATCAGAACAATACTGAAAGCTTGTGCAGGCTGGCTCAACCGGTTAGCTTAGCCGGAGCGGAAGCTGTGAACCTTCAGTTCTCCGAGAAGCACGATATTGCTTTGGATGGTGACTATGCTACATTGGAGTATTCCACTTCGGGAACCAGTTGGTATTCCTTGGATTACTTCAATGGTTCAGCCGATTGGACAGCAAGATCCTACGATCTCAGTTTCATCAGCGGACAGAACCTCTACCTCCGTTTTACCATGATGGCAAACAACTCCGGACGCTCCAACGGCATCTTTATAGATAATCTCAGGCTATACGTTTCCACTCACGGGGTTGTCTCCAATCAAGAGAACTTCGTAAGTCCAGTAAAACTCTCAGTATATCCCAATCCCGCCAGAGAACAGCTTCACTTTACTGTAAATGGATTAAGGGGCGACCGGGGAGAGCTGAGCCTGAAGATCTATAATCTCAGAGGACAATTGGTGAGCGAAATACCGACGAACAGCTTGACAGATGCTCCCGGAAACATAAATTGGGATATGAGGGATCAAGCTGGCAGAAAGCTTGGTTCCGGTATCTACTTTGCGCGCTTGAGCCAAGGCTCCAGGGTGATCGCTGCCAAGAGGATGGTTATCACTCGCTAAGCTCAGATAGATAAGTTCAAGCTATTGGGAGAGAATTTGGAAGAAATACGTATAGAAAGACTTACCAGGGATTTCGGAGGCTTCATAGCCGTTGATGACGTGAGCCTCACAATCAAGCCCGGAGAGCTCTTCTCTTTCCTGGGACCCAGCGGATGTGGCAAGACCACCCTGCTGAGGATGATCGCAGGCTTTGAGATACCCCGGGAAGGCAAGATCTTCATCGGAGACCAGAACATCACCCAGTTACCTCCCTACAAACGGCAGGTGAATACTATCTTTCAAAACTACTCTCTCTTCCCGCACATGACCATCTTCGATAACGTAGCCTTTGGGCTCAGGATCAAGAAACGCCCCAAAGACGAGATCCGGGAACAGGTGCAAGCCATGCTCTCCCTGGTGAAGATGGAAGACCAGGCAGAGAAATATCCGGATCAGATCAGTGGTGGGCAGAAACAACGCATCGCCATCGCCAGAGCCCTGATCAACAAACCTCAGGTTTTGCTTCTGGATGAACCCCTTGCAGCCCTCGATCTCAAGCTGCGTCAACACATGCTGATTGAACTGATGAATATCCACGATGCCGTGGGCATTACCTTTATCTACGTGACCCACGATCAGGGTGAAGCCATGAGCATCAGTGATCGCGTGGCGGTGATGAGCCGGGGGAAGATCATCCAGGAAGGCCCTCCGGACGATATCTACGAGCGTCCGGTCAGCATCTTCTCCGCCTTTTTCATTGGTGAAACGAACCTGATCAGCGGTACTGTGACCGAGATTGAAGAAGAATACGTTCAGATCAAGTGCCCCATTGGTGATGACAAATCTGTAGAGATAGATTCCACTTTTCACTTCACTCCCAATCTGGGACAGGAGATCACGCTCTCCCTACGTCCCGAAAAGATTGCCATCTCCCGCTCCAAGCCCCGTCAACAGGATGACTTCAACATCCTGAGAGGCACCATTGAAGACATCCTCTATCTGGGTTCACACACGCAGTATATAGTGAAAGTGGGAGAGCTGAGAATCAGGGTCTTCAGCCAGCATAAACGGGTCTATTTTGACGACAAAGCCTTGGATTGGGACGAGCCAGTCTGGCTCTTCTGGCATGATACAGACACCTGGCTGATCGATGAAGTACCCGAGGACGCCGAAAACCTGGCAGGTTACAACCGCGAAGGCAGCAGCTACTACCGTAGCCCCAAAAAGCAAAGCCAAGCCTGATGAAGAATTACGTCTATATCCCCAACCCGTTGGAGCAGGCAGAACGCAAGCGCCGCAATCTCCAGAGCTGGATTCTGACCACTCCCGCCATGATCTGGCTGCTGATCTTTTTCCTGGTGCCCTACCTGATCGTACTTATCTATAGCTTTCTGACCCCGGATATCTACGATGTGAAGTTTGAGCTGTCATTGAACGCTTATCAACAGATTTTCTCCGGCACCTATCTAAGACCCTTTATCGTATCCTTCCGAATGGCTTTTATCACCACCGTACTCTGTTTGCTCCTGGGTTATCCGGTGGCCTATCACATTGCCAGAGCCAAAGAAAAGACCAGAAACCTGCTTCTGATCCTTATCATTATCCCCTTCTGGACCAATCTGATCATTAGAATCTTTTCCTGGAGAATCTTCCTGGCTTACAATGGGGTCCTGAACGACCTCCTGATCAACGTTGGCCTCATCAATCAACCTCTTGAGATCATGCGCACGGATCTGGCGGTTGCTCTGGTGATGGTCTATGTCTATCTGCCATATATGATTCTACCGCTCTACAGCGTGATCGAAAAGATAGATTTTACCCTGCTCAATGCCGCCATGGATTTGGGGGCAAATGAAGTGAAAGCCTTCTTCAAAGTGACTCTGCCTCTGTCCCTGACTGGCATCTTTGCCGGAGGCATTCTGGTCTTCATCCCGGCTCTTGGAGCCTATCTGATCACTCAATTGGTGGGCAATCAACGCTCGCTATATATCGGACAGGTGATTACCTATAAGATCAAGAATATCCCCCGCAACTGGCCCATGGCCTCGGCACTGTCTTTGGTATTGCTCCTGGTGGTCAGCATCCTTTTGGTGTTGGCATTCCTGCTCTTTCAAAGGCATCGCAGGAGGAAAAGATTGTGAGACTCAATCCCAGTAAAACCTACAAATCCATGAATATCACGGTCTTCACTCTGGTGATGATCTTCCTCTATATTCCTATTCTGATCCTGGTGATCTTCAGTTTCAACGATGCCAAGATCATTGTGGGCTGGCGGGGCTTCACTCTGAAGTATTATGCCCTGCTCTTTCAGAATGACGCTATCAAAAGTGCGTTCTGGAACACTATGCTGATCGCCAGCCTTTCGACCCTGGTCTCCACCGTGCTGGGCATCCTGGCTGCCCTGGGCTTGGAAAATAAGAACTTCACCGGGCGCAAGGGACTCCTTGCCCTGATCTATACTCCTCTGGTGATTCCGGATATCCTCATGGGCGTGTCTCTGGCCTTGCTATTCAATTTTGCCCGCTTCAATACCGGCATGATAACCGTGCTGATTGCCCACATCACTTTTTGCTTGTCCTATACCGTGATAGTGATCCAATCCCGCCTGGAGGATTTTGATTACTCCTTGGTGGAAGCTGCCATGGATCTCGGAGCCAAGCCTTCTGCCATCTTCTGGAAGATCAAACTGCCTCTGATGATGCCTGGGATCATTGCCGCTTCACTGCTGGCTTTTACACTCTCCATTGATGACTTCATTATCACTTTCTTCACTTCGGGACGTGGTTTCGACACCCTTCCCATCTATGTGGAAGGCACCATCCGGCGGGGTACGATCACCACGATCAATTCCCTCTCCACCTTGATGATCGGCTTCACGCTGTTCTTGGCTGTGAGCACCGGCAGAATCCGGAAGAATCTCTTTAATCTCTGAAGCTCTCTGGTCACTGGTCACTCGTTACTTCGTTTCTAATACGACACCCATGAGACACCCATGAGACACCCATGAGACACCCATGTAAACTCATGCGTGTCACATGGGTATGAGATGCGTTTCTATTGGGTGCAGAATTGCAGCCAACCTGCATTTCAACCCGTTTCAACGGGTTCCAGATGAAAGGCGGTGGTTTCATCCATCGTACCAGATATCCGAGGTTACACATTCCCAAAACCCGCCACGGTTTCTAAGACTGTGGGGGGTTTTTCCCGACCCAATGCCTCCGAGTTCCGTTGTTACTCTATTAGATAATGACGTTGAATAAATAACACACCTCCGAGTTCCATAGGAACGACATTTCAGATAGTAACGTGAGCCCCATAGCCACACGCCCGTCATTCCGGGAATTCTGGGATTCCCAAAACCGAAGGAACTGAGGGTTTGGAGCAGAATGTCCCGAGGTAGCCAGGAAGTCCGGAACGAAGTGGAGAACGCTGAATATTGCCCAGGACTGCGTCTTGGGCGATGTTCAAAGTCTTCGAGACTGTGTGAAAACTCTTTCTGAGTCCCATCGGGACGATATTTTAGATAGCACCCGAATCCATGAAGCATGCCGATAGAGTCCCTTCGGGACGACATTTCAGATGAAGTTAATTGTCTGTCCTATAGTGCATTAATTATCTAATATGCCGTCCCCCTGGGACTCAAGACGGTGCCATCTGTACTTTTCACACAGTCTCGTTTCCACCCCACCAAACCGCAAGCGGTTTGGTGGGGACCCCGGTCGCAGGAATGACGTAGTGTGAACATTAGGTGGTAATGAGTGTACTCTGACGGATTATCGCGGAATTTCTGAGAACGGGTTATTATTCAATATTTCTATCTCCCTCCCCACGGTTCGCTTCGCATCACCGTGGGCTCCGCAGATGTCACCCCACTAAAGCGGGGTTCCACTTTGTGTCTCTGCGCGACGAAGAAATCGTACTCAGAGGTAAGTGTATTGATCATTGCTACTATTCGCGAGGATTCCCCTCCTCCCGGTACGATACGGATAACACGAACGCTGATACCAGGTGATTCTTTAACTCAAGTAAGAAGATATTATACTCCGCATAGGAAATTGAAAGCCGTTGAGTATAAGGCATGGCTGTACCTTCAATATTCCTTTTCTAAGCAACTGATATCATATCCTGTTGATAATCATTCATATCTGATTTTCGGCGTGTTGGATAAAATATCTATTGACAACCTATTAAACGATTAGGAAATAGAATATATCAATTAAACTAGGAGTTGACAGATGGACAAATGCCGTATTACAGTACTTTTTTCATGTTTTCTGATGTTTATCTATTGCTCGATGGGTTGGGCAACTGATTTTGAAGAAGAAGCGCAATCGGAGTTTGAAGCGCAAAGAGATATGCTTGCTTATGTGCAATCTACTTTTCCCCATCGCTTTGGGAGTGATCTGCAGGCGGGAGACTATGTCCAGTATGAGATGTCGGATCACCATTCTCAAAAAGAAGAGCCGGAACTATGCAGCTTGGAGGTTACTGAGAGAATTGGCGATATTGCTACCATCAAAGAAGAGTTCGAAGGCAATATCCTCTATTACAGGATTGATCTACAGGATAACACCTTGCTTGAGTATTGGGGATATGATGAACACGGCACAGAGCAAAGACCTATCCTTTTATCAGCCCCTGAAGTGGATACAAGAATGCAGATTCTAAAGAATCAAAACAATAGCACAAATAGTCTCACATTACCGCAAGACATCACAAGACCAGTGTTTTCGAGCCTAAGCCAAAGAGAGAACATCTCGACAGGAAGATCAAGCTTGAGCTGCTTGGTGAGAGCACTTGATGTTCCTGTTGTGGAAGGTATCACCCCTCAGGTCAGACAGGCTGTGCAGGAACTAACCAAGGTCTATTTCTCGGAAGCGGTACCCAAGCTACTACCAGCCAAGCTAATGGCGGTGTATTTGGACAATCCGGAAGTGTTTGAAGGTAACTCAGGTCTGGTGAAACAAAGTAAGTACCAAATCAAAGTTTATAATAGAGTTGATAGGTAGGAGGAAGAGATGAAAAGCTTATTTTATATAGCAGTGTTAATGGGTCTGGCGCTATTATTGGGATCCTGTTGGCCTACAGAGCCCAGCTATCCGCGCCCTGAGCCCTGGCTTTGCAGCATCAATGCGGATGGAACGGGATTCAGAAAGATCAAGAGAGTTGACGAACACTTTGACACTACAGGTTTTTGGGACATATACATGACCAAGGACAATCGGATCATCTTCTATGGGAGCAAGCTCTGGATCTCGGAGACAGATACGATCAGGG
This sequence comes from Candidatus Cloacimonadota bacterium, assembly GCA_036584515.1. Taxonomy (GTDB): domain Bacteria; phylum Cloacimonadota; class Cloacimonadia; order Cloacimonadales; family Cloacimonadaceae; genus PHBP01. The sequence goes on from JAZHDE010000268.1 coordinate 10,075, forward strand.
TTGAACAGATTACACCTGATAATCTTGTCTTATTCGATTTTCCGCAACTTAGTTTTACCCATGATGGTGGTACAGCCTATTTCGCAGCAAGCAGAGATATTTATAAACTGAAACTGTCCACCGGTGAGGTGTTCAAAATCACAGAAACGCCTCCA
>JAZHDE010000269.1:0-10139 GCA_036584515.1 Candidatus Cloacimonadota bacterium
TATGAGAATCTTGGGGATGGCATGTTCGAAAACATTAACGCAGGTATGTTCCCGGTATTCTACGGAGCTGCCGCTTGGGGAGATTATGATAACGATCAATTCCCAGATATTGTCTGTCAAGGTTATACGTTGTCCGGTCCCATAACCAAGCTGTACAGGAATAACCAGGAAGGAGGATTCCAAGAAGTGCCAACCCGGTTACAGAATTGTTACGGAGGGTCATTAACTTGGGGGGACTACAATAGTGATGGAAAGCTTGACCTCTTCTTAACTGGATACTTTGATGGGAATAGAATAAGCAAGATATATAGAAATGAGAATTGGGGCATCTTCAGCATTACTGGAGATGAATTTCCCAACATAAGCAGTTCTTGGGCTACTTGGACAGACTATAATAATGATGGTAAGCTGGACTTGTTCTTAGCCGGTTTTGATGGGAATTTGTTCCATTCCAGATTGTACCGTAACGACTATCCACATATCAATACACAGCCAAGTCCTCCAATAATTACATATAACACTGACAGCCAAAGGTTCCAAATATCCGGATCTGAAGACTCAACCACTCCGGAGTCAGGCTTAACTTACGATATAAGGATTGGGACGGTTCCTGGAGGATGCGATGGCAGCGCTCCCTTAGCGCATCCAGATGGAAGTAGAATGATCGATAAGCTTGGTAGAAGAGTTATTCGCTTCATCCCTGAAGAAGGGCAGATATACTATGCAGCAGTACAAGCAATAGATAGGAGCTTTGCCCGCTCGGCTTTCTCTTCCGAAATAGCCTTTAGTGTCGAAGGAGAGGCGCAGATATGTACAATTGGCCCCCCCCTTTACGATTACGGGTCTGTGTATCTAGACAATTCCATTCAACACTCAGTAATCGTGGGGAACCCAGGTACCGGCAATTTGTACGTCAACTCAATTGAACTTGTTTCAGGGACAAATTTTAGTATTGATCCCATTGATACACCTCTGATTCTTGCGATTGGTGCTACATATAGTATACGTGTGACATTCTGCCCTCAAAGCAATGGAATACTGACTGATAGTCTTGTAATAATGAGTAATGCTGTAAACTCGCCACTTCTCCAAATCCCGCTCCTTGGGTGTGGTATATCATCACCTCCTGCACCGGTTCAGGATATCACTCTGGAGATGATAGGCAATGATGCACATTTGTCCTGGAGTCCAGTAACTGAGACAACTACTGGTGAACCAATTGAGGTTAGCAGGTATGTGATCTTCTTCAATCAAAACTCTGATGAAGAGCATTTCTGGTATTTGGCAAACACCACCGATCTCAGCTATGTCCACGAAGACGTGGGCTTATTCAGTCCCTCCTGGTTCTACCGCATCGTAGCAGTTGTTCTTTACAGCCGGGCAGACGAGCTATGGATGGATCACCTGGAGCGAGGTACCAAACCCTTTGCACTGAAAGACTTCCCTGCTCTCAGGTTTAAGAAGGGCTCAGATCTGCTGCGTAAAGGGCTGCCAACCACTCACCTGAAGAAGTAATTGTGCTTCCACTGCCGCTTTGACGCAGATACCGCTGTTGATTCTGACCTTAATGATCTCTCCTTGGTTAGTTACTTTCTCGTTAACCCAAAAAAAGGGACCACGAGGTGTGATCCCTTTGTATTTCTGAAAGAATAATGCTCTATCTGAAATAGTAATGCAGCCCCACCTGAGGGATGTACATCACGATCTCTTCATCGCTGTTATAGGTGATGGGTAGATCAATTGTGAAGCGGAAATGACGATCCAGCACGAATTCAAAGCCGGGACCGGCACCAACCGTCCAAACATCTTTCTTGCGAATCTCATCCGTCATTGGAACGGTGTTATCCAGAGAATAATCGTAATAACCTACACTATTGCTGTTGTATCTACGGGTGAAGACCTTCTCCCTGGCAATCTTGTAAGAACCACCCAGGGCAATAAAGAACCTTGTTTTGGAAGATTCATCCAGGATGTGGATATAGTTCAATCCTGCTATGAGGCTGGTTTTGCGTCCTCTTCTGTCATAGCTAACAGATGCTCCACCCGTTTCGACATCTTCCTCATAGAGGTATTCCGGAAATTTTACGTCGTTATCACCGGAAGTGGAAGCTCCCAGCGTGGCCTGTAAGCCATGATTCTCCCCTATCCAGCGCATCACATATCCGCTGCCGGAACTGGAGCCAAATTGGATTCCCAGGCTGCGGCTGCCGCGGTATTGAGCCAGAAGCCCCGTACAAAGCAGAATCATCAATGCTATCAGAAAGTATCTGTGTTTCATAACATCTCCTTATCTATAGAGAACAGTTTAGTCGAAACTAACCACCGGAGCGGTGCTGGCTGCTTCATCAGCCTTGAAGAATTCAAAGCTTTTCACGCCAAACATGGAAGCCAGCATATTGTTCGGGAAAGTAATAATCATCTGGTTGAATCCTGTGACCGATTCATTGTAACGCATGCGTGCCACACGGATCCGGTTTTCAATGCCCTCAAGCTGTGCCTGAAGTTGCAGGAAGTTTTGGTTTGCCTTGAGCTCGGGATACTGCTCCACCACTACCATCAGGCGAGAAAGAGCGGAACTCAAGCCAGCTTGTTGGGATTGGAACTGCGCCATGGCATTGGGATCGGTGAGGGCTGATTCCGGCAGGTTGATCTGTCCACCCATGCGGCTGCGGGCTTCGGTAACTGCGGTGAGAGTTCCTTGTTCAAAATTGGCAGCACCTTTTACGGTATTTACCAAGTTTGGAATCAGATCAAATCTGCTCTGATAAACGTTTTCCACTTCTCCCCAGGCTCCTGTGACACCCACCTTGGCCTTTTGGATTTTATTATATCGGGAGATTACCGTGGCTCCCAGAACCAAGACTATCAGAACTATTACGAGTAAGACGGCTAATCCTTTCTTCATTTCTTATCACTCCATGAGCATATTTTTGAGCATTGTTGATGGCTGCTTGCTAATTGTCCAGTCTTTTTTTTAGGGAAGGCCAATCCTGCCACTCTGGGCTCGGATGAATATCCCGGGGGAAACAAGTTCCTTGCGGCTGATCAGGAGGTCTTTGCGAGTGGTCTCAAGCTTGAGCTGCGGACTGATATAGACCAGTTCGTTGTAGGCTGCAGGCAGCTTTAGAGTCAGATCCAGCTCGGTAACATCGACCCTGACCTGAGGACGGAAACTGATTGGACTGATATCTATCTCAGCCTTCAGTATCTGTGCTTCCAGGCCAAGCTTACGACAGGCCAGAGAATCCAGCATGATCTCCGCCTGACTGGATAGCTCCGTGAAGATACCTTTTTGTTTCTGCTGAATCAGCAGCACCGGTAGGGCTCCGCTGCTATCCAGCTTTGAGCTGTAGCTGAGCTTGGAACCGGGTGCGCCAAAGCCATTAGTCTGAGCAGTTAAACTGCTGAGATTGGAGTACATGAGCTGCAGGTCCAGTTCCTTTCCCTGGATGAAGAATGCGTAGTTGTTCCGCCCGGCAGCTAGTTCCTCCAGATGTGGATTGTGTTTGCGCTTATAGGGAGTTGCCAGAAGCACTCCAAAGATTAGCAGCAGTATCAGAGCAAAGAGCAGTCCTTTCTGCCACACTTTGAGCTTGCGGGGCTCGGCTTGAGGCTTGAAGAGGAGTTCCCGGTGAAGTTTGAAGGCTCTGAAGAGCAGAAAGGAAACCAGCCAAACCAGGGCTCCGGCCCAGATGACGTCACTCAGAAAGTGACCGCCCTGAGCCATTCTGGCCAGGCCGATCAAGCTTCCGTAGAGCAGAGCAAATGCCATTACCCAGCTTGCCAAGCGCCGTTTATTCTTCCTCAAAACCATTGCCAGCGCAATGAAATAGAAGCCCATGGTGGCATGCCCGCAGGGGAAGGATTTCCCCGGACTTTCTGCATCAATCTGCAGCGGACGCTCGTAGCGATAGTCTCCGCCAAACTCCACCACATCCCGCGGTCTGGGTCTGCCCCATTGATCTTTGAGCAGAGTGTTGACCAGGAGTCCCGGCCCTATCACCAGCACCAAGACCAGATAGATAAGGATTTTGCGCAAGGGAAGCCAGCGAGTCCGGCTGAAACTCAGCACAAAACCCAGCAGTGAACCCACAGCCAGGATCAGAGCCGGGATATTGCCCCAGTGATAGACAAAGCTAAAGACAGGAGCTTCTGCCCTGAACCATTCCCCCGCCCTGAAGAAGGAACGCTGAGCATCCAGATCAAGTTCTGTGAACCAAAAGAGCGGTAGAGAACAAAGCAGGACTAGCACCGGAATCATTAAGTCCGGAGAAAAGAAGAAATGACGGTGCGTTAGCACCGTCATTTGCTGTTTATTGTTTTGAGTCATTAGTTATTCAACTGGCTTTTCTTCTTCGACAGCCGGTTCTTCGACGGCAGGAACTTCTTCCTCTACCACAGGCGTGGCTTCGGCAGGAGTTTCTTCTATTTCAGGCTCTTCGACTGTAGGAACTTCTTCCACGACAGGTTCTTCAACCATGGGAGTTTCTTCCACTATAGCTTCTTCGAGCACGGGGGTTTCTTCCATTACGGGTTCTTCAACCACGGGAACTTCTTCCATAATGGCTTCTTCTACTACAGGAATCTCTTCCATGGCAGCATCTTCACCATCGGCATCAAGGGCTTCTGCGGCAACCAGTTCATCTTTTTCTTTCTGAGCCTTTTCACGGGCATCTTTTTCCTGTTTCTTCTTTTGCAGCTTGGCAAAACGATCTCTCATATACTGCTCATGAATGGCAATATACTCTTCCTGGAGGCGGGGATCGCGTGAGAAGAAGAAGGCTTTGACAGAGAGGATGAGCCGACGGTTGTCCATATCCAGCTCGATCACCTTGAGAGGAAGCTCTTCACCGAGGTGGAAAGCATCTTCACTGTGCTCCAGCTTGGGCAGGGCAAGGTGGGAAATGGGGATGAATCCTTCCACCACTTCTTCGCCTACCATGACGTCCACCAGCACTCCCTTGGGGATGAGCTTGCTGATCTTGCCTTTAACTTCGCTATTGACGGGAAGCACATGATTCAAGGTTTCCCAAGGATCGCTGGAAAGCTGCTTCACGCCGAGGGCGATGCGATGCAGAGCCCGGTCGATACTGAGGATGACGGATTCCACTTCCTGACCCTTGCGATAGACTTCGCGGGGATGATAGATGCGCTTGGTCCAGCTGATATCGGAGATGTGAATCAGGCCATCGATGCCTTCTTCGATCTCGACAAAAGCACCAAAGGCAGTGAGGCTCTTGACCTTGCGGGTAAGAACTGTTCCAACGGGATATCTGTCTTCGATACTGAGCCAGGGATTGGGCTCCATCTGCTTCATACCCAGGGATATTCTGCGGTTTTCTTTGTCCATCTCAAGCACGATGGCGTTGATGGTATCGCCAATCTTGACAATCTTGCGGGCATCGGTGATCTTCTTGGTCCAGCTCATTTCAGAGATGTGCACCAAGCCTTCCACACCGGCTTCCAGCTCGACAAATGCGCCAAAGGACTTCACACTAACTACCTTACCGGTAATTCTGGTGCCTTCGGGATACTTGATCTCTATGTTTTCCCAAGGATGAGGAACGAGTTGTTTCAGACCCAGAGAAATCTTGTTGGTTTCGGGATCGAAGCCAATGACCTTGACTTTGACCTTGTCGCCAATAGCCAGCATCTCGGAGGGATGATTGATCTTGCCCCAGGACATATCTGTGAGGTGCAGAAGACCATCAATGCCGCCCAGATCGACAAAGGCGCCGTATTGGGTGATGTTTTTCACTTCGCCATCAAGCTCGGAACCCACTTCCAGCTTTTCCAGAAGTTCAGCTCTTTTGACCAGAGCTTCTTCTTCCAGGACAGCCTTGCGGGAGAGGATGATGTTGCGATGTTCTTCATCGTAAGATACGACCTTGAAGGTCTGTTCTTTACCGATGAACTGATCCAGATTGGGAATCGGTTTCAGGGACATCTGTGAGCCAGGCAGGAAAGCTTCGATACCCATGATATCGACAATCATACCACCCTTCACGCGGCGACGGATGAAACCGTTTATTTTAGTGCCGTCTTCGCAGCACTGTTTAATGCGTTCGATATTGAGGATGAAATCGGCCTTCTTTTTGGAAAGGCTGATCTTACCATCACCATTCTCGACCTCATTGATGAAGACCTGAATGGTGGAATCTCTCTCAGGAATTCCGCTGTAGGCAAATTCGCTGATCGGGATCACGCCTTCGGACTTGTATCCGATGTCCACCATCACTTCTTTATCAGTGATGTTCACAACAATACCGTCCAGTATCTGTCCCTTGTGGAAGGTGGCAGAATACTCTTCGATCATGCTGAGCATCTCGTTGTGGGCTTGTTCCTCGGGGCTTAGTTCCCTCTGAGGCTTTTCCACTACCGGTGCTGGTTTGGGCTCGATAGCTTCGGGCTTGGGCTCGACCGGTGCTTCTTCTTTAACTTCTTCCGTTACTTGGGCTGTGGGTTCCTCTGCGACTGGGGCAGGGGCTTCTTCCATCCCGGCTTCTTCTACGTTTGACTCAATGCTATCCGGAGCTTCTGTTTGCTCCTCGACTGTTGTCTTCGACGTCGTGTCTTCGACCGGGTTCTCTACTTCGATCTCGGTGATGACTTCGTTCTGATCATGGGTTAACATGATTCCTCCTTAAACGTGGGAATATCACTGATACTTGAGACAAGCTCAGCTTCCCCCTTTATTTGTTTGATTTTGTTGTATACTCTTACGATCATATCGTCCGGAGTTGAGGCTCCGGCACTGAGGCCGATGGCTGTGTGTCTGCGGATCAGTTCCTCATCCAGTTCGGCTTCTGTCTCAATATGCACTGCCAAGGTTTCCTTGCTGCAGATTGAGTGCAGCATGCGTGTATTTGAGCTGTGATGACCGCCGATGATGATCATCAGATCGGTCTTTTGCGCCAGCATCCGGGTGGAATCCTGCCGCTCAGTAGTAGCCAAGCAAATGGTATTAAAAACTCTCAATTCTTTGACTCTGAGCACCAGCTTTTGCACCACATCCTGCAGATTTTCCAGCTTCTGAGTGGTTTGACAGATCAAAGCTACCTTGGCTCTGGAGCCCAGACATAGTTCATTCCCGGGTTTCACCACTTCCGCACCTTCTGCATAAGACAGCATTCCCACCACTTCCGGATGAGTAGGATCTCCGCAGATCAGAACTTTGTAACCTTCCCGACTCATTTCAGATGCCAGCTCGTGAGTTCTCTTCACATAGGGACAGGTAGCATCTATCAGGATGCAGCCCTGCTGCTGCAGCAATTCTTCCTCGTGCCGGGGTATTCCGTGAGAGCGGATGATCACCACGGCATTGTGCAGTTCAGTTAGATCCCGGGCCACTCTAATGCCTTCAGACTCCAGCTCCTGGACGATCTGAGGATTATGAATGATCTCGCCCAGAGTATATATGGGTTTACCGGCACTGTCCCGGGAAGCTTCCTGGGCAAGACGGATAGCACGCTTCACGCCGAAACAAAAACCAGAGTTCTTGGCCAGAAGGATGCTCACTCCTGCCCTATCCTTTGCCTTGCGAGATCATATATAATCTGAGCTTGCTCTTCCAGACTAAGCTTGCTGGTATCCAGATGCACAGCGTCGGCTGCGGGCACCAGAGGTGCCAGACTGCGGGAGCTGTCGTTCCGGTCCCTTTGCCTCAGATCAGCCACAATCTCTTCAAACGAGTGACACTGACCTTTCTCACAAAGTTCATTGTAACGCCGGCGGGCACGTTCTTCCAAATCTGCAATCAGGAAGATTTTGAGCTCTGCCTGAGGGAAAACCACTGTGCCTATATCACGCCCGTCCAAAACCACGGCTTTATCTTCTCCCAGACGGCGCTGCAGATCCACCATTTTACTGCGGACCACGCCAATGGCCGATATGCTGGAGGCAAGACGGGAAATCTCTTCGGTTCTGATCTCCTGGCTGATATCCCGCTCTCCGAGTATCAGACGATTGCCTTCGGGAGATTGGATAATCTTCAGTTCCAGAGAATCCATAAGTGTGGAGACCGCTTCATGATCGCCAATATCCACCCCGGCTTCCCGGGCCGCAATCGCACAGGCTCTGTACATCGCACCTGTATCCAGGTAGATGTATCCCAGTTTCTGTGCCAAGATACGAGCCGTGCTGCTTTTTCCGGAAGCAGCCGGACCGTCGATTGCGATGATAATGCGCTTCATGAGCTATAATTCTCCATTTTCTCTAATATTTTACAACCGTCAATCCAGTCAACAGGTTTTTTTACTATCCTACTCACTGCTCACTTATCACTATTCACTTCTCACTGATACGACACGCTTGTGACACCCATGTGACCTCATGCGTGTCACATGAGTATCCTAAGCGTATTCTATGGGTATTGAATAAGGACTGAAGAGAAATCGAATAATCCATCATCGGATTGCCATCACTTTGAAGAACCGTTTTGGTCGATCTCCCAAAGGAGTTTGCCAGGAGGTTGCCGAACTGAAAGTTCCCTGATTTGTCACCTCGGTGAAAGTCCCGTAAGGTTCATCACAAGCATAGACTTTGTATGAGCTGGCTCCAGTCACTGCGGTGATATTCAGATCAAGATTTGAGCCTGTCAGTTGAATGCTGGCTGTGGCGGCAACAGGCTCCGGCGAAGTGGTCTGCACCCTGCCCAGAGGTGAATACATCGAGTAACCATCTATGAAGAAGCTGCGCAGTCTCCAGAAATACCTGGTACCGGGAGTCAGACCACTGATAGTTCTGCTGGTGGTGGTTCCCACATTGAGATTGGAGTAACCACTGAGAAAGCTGCCAAACAAACTATCGGCAGAAACCTGCAGGTAATAGGCAGTGGCGGTGATAGGCTGACTCCAGGTGGCAATAAAGCTGGTCTGAGCAGTAGAAAGAGCTTGCTGCGGAACAGGTGTCCAGATGAATTGGGCATACTCGGGATGATCCACAAAGGGATTGCGGTTACCCTGCCGCTCATGGATGCGATCGTTGCGCCTGGCTTCCCAGGCATCGGGAGGATCACTCTCATGCCATTGCAGAAGCGTGGAAAGCTTGCCATAATAGGGCTCATTATCCGGTGCAGTATCCACGTAATCCACCAGCTCGAGATCAAAAGAGGTATCAGTCCCCTCGTAACGAAGAGCCATATACATAATCATACGGGCCACATCACCTTTCTCTGCATCTCTGGGTTCCCAGGTTGTGCTTGTGGTATAACTTCCTGTATCTCCAGGATATCCACCATAGGGAGATGAATCCACGTAGAGTGAGCCTCCCAGATGAAAATCCTTGTTGTTCTTGGCAGAATTCACCGTAGCATCGCAAGGTCTCATGTGATGCAGATCTGTTCCGGCGGGACGAGTCTCGCCGAAATCTCCATGGCTCTTACTCCAGGTATGTTCACGGTTCCACTCGGTAGTTCCCGCTCCGTTATGATTCTTGGGAACACTCCAGCCGGTATAGATTTCGATGATGTTATTAGTATTGGCAGGGTCCTCGTCTGTATATTGCAATTGAGTCCAAAGAGCATCATAGGAATACCGGGTAGTGTGAGTGGTGCGGAGCAAAGCATGTAAGCTATTTTTCAGGCTGGCTCCTAACCCGGCAACCGAAGTGTAGTAGCCGGTGTATTGATTGTCGGCAGTGACTGCGCTGATGGGGTTCCCGGTAGCGGTGGAGCGGAGGTAAACCACGGATGATCCGGAGCCATTGGCTTCATAAGCACGGAACCAATAGGTGGTGTTGGGATTCAAGCCCTCTACAAGGACAACATTGACCGGTGCGCCCTCGATATACTCTGTGGCTGAGTTGTAGATCACCTGTTCACCGGTTCCGGCATAGACAGGATTGGCAACCGGATCAATCCCGTCAACTGGCGAAGAAAAGCTATTTGTGGTGTTCATCACCACCACCCGTTTTGCACCATTACCCGGCGTCCAGATCAGGCTGATGCTGGTGTTGGCAGGAGCTCCTTCTAGAGCGGTAGTCTGCACCGTGGGAGCAGCTATCGCGGGAGGGTTGTTGTTGAAGTTGTGGCTGCCCAGAAAGTACTCGTCCTGGGCATAACTGATCCAATCCGAGAGCTGATAGGCCAGGCTGGGGCTGGATACGTCTGGATTGCGAACCAAGCTTAAATCTTTGCCCCA
>JAZHDE010000270.1:0-9964 GCA_036584515.1 Candidatus Cloacimonadota bacterium
GAAACAACCGGGTGAAACCTTCCCGGTCTTTATCTCCCATAAGCAGTATATAGTTACCGTCGCTGGCTGTCACTCCTCCCAGAATCACTTGATCGCCTGGAGCACTGTATAGCAGGAGATTATCCGGCCAGAGAGATCCACCGGCGAGAGGTATTTTTTGGGCGTATATATCCCAGTGTGAAGAGGAATTATCCGACCAGAAGATTATGTCTCCATCGGAGCAACTGAAGCTCTGCACACTTGAGTATAGATCATAGGTCTGCCGGATGGGAAATTCCTGCGCAGAAAGCCCCAAGCAAAAAAGCAACAAAAGGCAATATAGTATCTTTCTCAATCGAACTCCTCGTTGGTGTTATTGGGTGAAACCATCCGTATAGATTCACATAATTGCATTTTTTATTCCTTTTCGTATAGAATTTACTAATCTAGTCGATGATATCTTCCCTGTGTCTCGCGGAGTCTTCGTCGTGTCTTCGCCCAGTCTTCCCGAGCACTTTGCTCCGGAAGAGTCCTGCAAGACTCGGCGAAGACTCCGCGAGACACGGGGGAGTAACGAGTGACAAGAGACTAGTGACAAGTGCTGCGCTGATTCGCCTCTTTGGGAAGCCTAAAACGCTCTTCCTTTCTCATTTACTGCTTTATAGAGTTTCTCCTTTGCTTCAAGCTAGATGCAAAAAGTGGCGCTTGGTTAAGCGCCACAATGATATGCAAAGGCCGTAACCAGACTAGTCGCGGACTATGAAATAAACCACGAAGGTGTCGCCTTCGGAACTGTAGTTTCGGTATTTGATGGCGTATTCTTCGTCTTCTTCCACTTCACCTTCTGCCAGGGATACGGCATCGGTGGAAGCTTCCGAGCAGATCAATTCTGCATCATCGCTGTACCAATCGACATCGACATTGCCTCTATTGTTCTGACGGGTGATTTTCACATCCACGTCATCGCAGTTATCGCCTGCCACGGCAGCAGCCCAGATATCGGAGCTGCCGGGGAATTCGAGATCATAGACGCAGCCGTTTTCACCCTCGGGCACCATTCCGCCGCCAAAGCAGACGTTGTTTGAGAAGAAATATACGTCTTCTTCTTCATCCAGTTCACGTCCCTTGATAATCATGCGGTTGAAAGCCTGATTAAAGAGCTCGGCAGAGTTGCTGTGAGTGTCTCCATGGGCCATCAAACCGCCCAGCATGAAGACGTTGTCGTCGGAGGAATAGTTAATGGCTTCCACTTTGTAGATGCCATCTTCCGGCACTGAGAAGCTGATCTCGGCGGATTCGCTGACAGCGGTGTCCGATTCGATCATCTCACCCTCAGAATCGTATATCTTTATATCCAGATCATTGGCATCTTCATCGCCAAAGAGGAAGACGTTATAGGTTCTGCCTTCTTCCAGCGAGTAGGTCATGGATATGTTTTCATCTTCAGCCACCAAACCGCCGAAGACGGCTCCGGTGTGTTCAAAGGCGTAATCATCATCTGCCAGATTGGTAACGTGAACTCTGGCTTGTTGGTAGATTGTGTCGAAGTAATCGAAAAGACTGGCTCCACACGCTCCGGCAACAGCGAGAATAAGAATCGTGATAAAAAGATTCTTCATGTTGGCTCCTTTTACGAATTAATTGCTTGCCACCGTAGCCGTCTGATAGACTCAACAGACTACAGAGCACCGTTAACAAGATATCCGGAGAAATTATGTCTGTCAAGCTCAATCGATAAAAATTCACTAATATAAAAAGTCCAAATCCTGCCTTGATGCAAACAGGATTTGGACTTAGGTTGTGGAAAGCTTTCTACAAGTAGCGGCTGGTGATATCTGTATTGCCCGGAAGCAGATAAACTTTGAAGAGATCGTGCTTGATATCGGCGTTGGGGATGAACTCTATCTGGTCTTTGAAAGCCACAAAGTGCTGCATATTGCTCTTGATATATTCAAAGAGATCGGGGTTGATGGCTATCTTCAGATTCTTTCCCTGCACGAAGTATTCTGCCCGGCTTAGCCAGCGATAGATCCTCATGATAATGGCATCCTTGGAGATGATGCGTCCGCTACCATTACAGAAGGGACAGGGCTCGGAGAAATTGGCTATCAGAGTGGAGCGCATCCGCTTGCGGGTCACTTCCACCAGGCCCAGATCCGTGAAGCTATAGACCTTGTTCTTGGCTCTGTCACGGCGAAGACCGCGTTTGAGGGTCTCCAGCACTTCGGTTTTGTGGGATTCATTGCTCATATCGATAAAGTCGATCACGATCACACCGGAGAGATCACGCAGGCGGATCTGACGTGCAATCTCCGCCGCAGCTTCGACATTGGTGCGTTTCACGGTCTCATCATAGTTCGATTTCCCCGTGAAGCTACCGGTATTGATATCGATGGCAACCAGCGCTTCGGTCTGCTCGATCTTGATATTTCCGCCGGAGGGCAGATAAACGCGGGAGTGGAAGACTGTCTCTATCTTCTTCTCAATGCCCCAGGCATCGAAGATGGGTGAATCTTCTTTGTAAACCTCGATATTGGAGATCAGATCGGGAGAGATGTCTTCCAGCTGGCCGGTGATGCTCTTGGCAAAGGCCTTGTTATCCACCACCAGGCGATCGACGTGATCTCCAAAGAGGTCACGGATCAGGTAGTTTTCCAAGGCATTTTCTTCAAAGACGCAGATGGGTGCTTTGGCATATTTGAGCTGTTTCTCGATCAGGCGCCAGGTCTTGGCCAGGGCGTTATATTCGTTCTTAAACTCATCTTCCTCGCAGCCTTCAGCTTCCGTTCTCACGATCAGCCCATAGGTGGGATCCTTGATGCCGGAAAGAATGGTGCGGATGCGTCCACGCTCCGTCTGAGCATAGATCTTGCGGGAGATGGCTATCTTGCTCTTATTGGGAAAGAGCACCAGGTATTTGCCGGGGATGGAGATCTGGCCTGTGAGGCGGGCACCTTTGGAACCGATGGGGCCTTTGTGCACCTGAACGATGATCTCCTGTCCTGATTTGAGGAGCTGGCCGATCTTGGAAGAATCGGCGGGATTGGGGCGTTTGGCGGGCTTGTTGTCCTCAAAGACATCCAGAAAATCCAGCACAATGTCTGAATAATGCAGGAAGGCTGTGCGTTCCAGCCCGATGTCGATGAAGGCGGCACCCATGCCGGGAAGGACGTCTTTAACTATCCCTTTGTAGATGTTACCAACGGGGTTTTGCTTGTCGGGACGCTCCACAAAGAGCTCGACCAGACGGTTCTCTTCCAGAACTGCCACCCGCTTTTCCAAGGGGTGGACGTTCACTATTATCTCAGTGTTTAAGTTGTCTTTTTTCATATTATTCCATATTGTAAGGCAGATAATAAAGCCACTGCCGGGCACTAAGGGTTTCCACCAGCTTTTTAGCCAGGGCTTCGGGACTGAGTTCCTGAGAGTGCAGTAGGGAAGCGGCAAACATGGGGTTGTCACGCATTTCCATCAGCAGTTCGTAGAAGTTCTTCTTCCCAGGGTAGTTCTGCACTTGGTAGCTGGTGAGTTTGGCCAGTTCAGCAGCCTTGGCGACTGCTTCTTTGAGGCCTCCGATCTCGTCTATCAGCTTGTTTTCTTTGGCGTCTGCTGCGCTGAAAACGCGGCCCTCGGCCACTGCTTCAATCTCTTCCGGACTGATTCCACGGGCATCCATTACTCTTTGTTTGAATTCCGTGTAAACTCCGGTGGAATTGCGGCGGAGGGAAGCGATAAACTCCGGATCGTAGGGGTTCAAAGGATCCACCTTGCCGGCAAATTTGCCGTAGCCAAAGCTTTCGCTACGCAGACCAATCTTGCGTCCCAGTCCACTGGCTTCGGGGATCATCATAATCACGCCAATGGAGCCTGTAATAGTCATCTCATCGGCAAAAATGTAGTTTGAGGCACAACTGATGTAATAACCACCGCTGGCAGCCACACCATTCATGGAAACCACAATCGGGATGCGGGCTTTGAGGCGGCTCAGCTTGCGGTAAATCAGCTCGGATTCCAAAGCACTGCCACCGGGGCTGTTGACTCTCAGCACCACAGCCTTGATTGAGCTGTCTTCTTCAATGTCTTCGATAATGCTCTGCACCTTGGCGGCACTGATCATGCCTTCACTGCCGTAGCCCGAAGCGGAAGGAGAGATCTCACCATTGAGATTGATGATGGCTATGCGCTGGCTTCCCATATTCATGGGTGCTTTTTCTGAGTATTTGCTGATCTCAATGGAATTGGCTTTTTTGATGCCAAGCCTGTCCAGTAGTTCATCCTTGCTGCAGAGACCATCCACCAGCTTCATCTCGAGGGCTTGGTTGCCACTGACGAAGAAATCGGCTCGTTCCTCAAAGACCTGTCTGGCTGCTTCGGCTGTGATTCCACGGCTCTTGGCCAGAGCGTCCAGAAGCACGTCGTACCTGCCTCTGAGGGCTCGTTCCAGATTGGCACGGGTGCCTGCTGAGAGCGAAGTCTGAGAATAGGGTTCACCTGCTCCCTTGAATTCACCGGATTGGAGCACGTGCATCTTTACTCCGATCTTATCCAGCATTTCTTTGTAAAACATCACATTGGCAGAAACTCCATCCATCAGCAAGCCGGCAGAAGCGGAAGGATCCATGTAGATACTATCGGCAGCCAGAGACAGGAAGTAATCTCTCTGACCCCAGTTGGAACCAAAAGCAATGACGGGTTTGCCGCTGGAGCGAAAGTCCTGCAGAGCCAAAACAAGCTCCCGCACCGAGCTGTAGCTCGTAGCCATGAAGCTGGGCTCCAGCAGGATACCTTTGATATTCTTGTCCTTGGCGGCAGAGCGGATTCGACGGTTCATGTCTTCGACGGAGGTCTGATGACCGCCCCAGAAGCCACCCAGCTCTACTTCGTTGTAATCTTTGACGAGACCGCTGGGATTAACCAGAAGCCAGCTGTTTTTGGCCACAGTCTGCTTGGACGTGCCCATAAAGCTCTTGCCTGACGTATATCCCAGCCAGAAAGCCCCAATGGCTAAGACCAGGAAAATGACCAAACCGAGTAATAAATAGCCAGTGTTCTTTTTCATGATACACTCCTAAAAATTCTTGATGCTCCTCTAAGTGGGTTAAAAAATAGCCTTCCTTTTGTGCTGAGAGGATAGCGTGGCATACAAAAGGATCTGCAATTGTCTAAATACAAAAATGGCGGAGATGTAGGGATTCGAACCCTAGATACGCTTTCACGTATACACGATTTCCAATCGTGCTCCTTAAACCAGCTCGGACACATCTCCGTCCCAAGTTGAGACAGCTTTTTTTCTGCTGCCTTTTCTGTCAATCGCTTTTCAATGTTTGAAATGACGTACTCCGGTAAAGACCATGGCAATATCCAGTTCATTACAGGCTCGGATGACCTCTTCATCACCTTTGGAGCCTCCAGGCTGAATCACTGCTTTGATCCCGTGTTGATATAATTCATCGATCGAATCCCTGAAGGGGAAGAAACCATCTGAGGCACAGATGGCAGAGCTCAGATCATGGCCAAACTTTTTGGCCTTCATGATGGCTATAGTGGTGGAATCCACCCGGCTGGTCTGCCCAAAACCCAGGCCAATAGCTTTGTCTTTGGTGGTTAGAGCAATGGCATTGGAATTCAGGTAGGACACACACTTCCAGCCAAAGATCATTGCCTCAAATTCCTCTTGAGAGGGTTGTCTTTTGCTCACCACTTTCCAATCCTCGATCCCTTCCGGGCAAAGATCCCAATCCTGCACCAGATAGCCCCAGGTGAGAGCCTTGAGCTGGTAGGGATTGGCAGGCTTGGCGATGAATTCCTCATCGTAACGAATCAGACGGCGATCCTTTTTCTTTTCCAGGCTTTCCAATACACCCGGCTCATAAGCAGGCGCGATAATGATCTCGGTGAAGATCTTATTGATCAGGATGGCAGATTCCAGATCCAGAGGACGGTTCACCACCACGATCCCGCCATAGGGCGAGATGGTATCCGTGGAAAAGGCTTTGCGATAGGCATCCGCCAAAGAGAATCCACTCCCCAAGCCGCAGGGATTGGTGTGTTTGAAGATAATCACTGTGGGTTCTTTGTAGAGACGGATGGCACGGAGCGCTGCATCGATATCCAAAAGATTGTTGTAAGACAGCACTTTGCCGTGGATCAGATCCCAGCCCTGCCGTCTATCAGTGTAGAATCCTGCTCGTTGGTGCGGGTTTTCACCATAGCGCAGATCATAATGCAGAGTACAGGAGAGGTCTATATAGGCAGGGATGCGCGGAGCAATCTCACCCTGGGAATAGGCTTCTTCAAAGTAATCCGCCACGTCAGCATCGTAATGCGAGACCTTGGCAAAAGCCCTGAACGCCAGATTCAAGCGCCAGGCTTCCGGAATCTCCCCGTCCTTGTGCAGATAGTCCAGAGTGGGCTGGTAATCGTGGGGATGAGTCAACACCGCCACATGAGCATAGTTTTTGGCTGCCGCCCGCAGAAGAGAGGGTCCACCGATATCGATATTCTCAATGACTTGTGCCCGCGTAGACTGCGGATCTGCCACCACTTTGGCAAAAGGATAGAGATTCACGATCACGATGTCTATATGATCGATCTCCATCTCTTTCATGGTCTTGGTGTGTTCTGGATTGCTCCGGTCTGCCAGAATCCCGGCATGGATCACGGGATGCAGAGTCTTCACTCTACCGCCCAAAATCTCCGGAAAACCGGTGAGATCGGAGACCTCCACCACTTTCTTGCAAAACTGCTTCAGATGACGTGCTGTGGACGAGGTGGAAAGGATCGTGTAACCCAATTTCTCCAGCTCGATGGCCACAGCTTCAATCCCGGATTTGTCGAAAACACTGATCAAAGCATACTTGGTCATTCTTCTTCATCCTCTTCTATCACATTTATTAATTCTTTCAAGTCACTCCGGCGGATATAGCTTTCCAGCCGGTTGTTCATAGTGCGGTTGCTGAACATCTCCAGCGTGATCCGCACCACGCGTTTGGGTTCATTCTTGGCCACAGAAAGCTTGTTTCCCTGATCCAGCACGGAAACCAGCACGATGCCGCCGATGATCACCACCCAATTCAGATAGATCCAGAGCAAGGTTATAGGCAGAATGGAAAGATAGCCATAAACTGCCTGATAGTTGGTAAGATTGTAGATATACCAATCGAAAGCACTCTTGAGCAGCGTCCAGACCACAGTCGTCCAAAAAGCTCCGCGGAACAAAGCTCCCCGTTTCACCCTGATGGAAGGCAGGATCAGATAGAGAAAGATCAGGGCAAAGAACTGCAGGAAGAAGGGGATGATATTGAGTAGCTGCTGAGTGAGGAAAGAGTACTTCAGAAGCCTCCCGATCAAAGGCATGGAACTGGTGGAAAAGAGCACCAGCATGATCAGGATACCAATAATCAGAGTGCCAAAAAACTTGATGAGATAGCTCAGCCAATCCAGCGCCGGACTCTCATCCATGCTCAGGATCCGATCAAAGGTATTACGGATCACCCGAAACAGCGAGTATGAGGAAAAGATCAGCAGAATAAAGCCAAAGGTATTGAAACCCGTCCTCTGCTGCAGGAGCCCACTGATAAAGCTGGTGGCAGCCGCAGCGGAATTTGGCATCAGGTTCTTGACCAGCAGTTCATTGATCTTATCTCTCAGATCCAAAAATGGCAGATCGGGGATGATCAGCACAATGAAGGTAATAAAAGGAATGAAACCCAGGAGAGTGATGTAGGTAAGCGAAGCGGATTCCTTCAGCACCCCCTCAGTGGTTACCCGCTTGTAGAAGACCCTCAGAAAGTTCCAGCTATTCCTCAGGATAAGCTTACGTTTACGGGGATGGCTAAAGACGCTGTAAAGCACCACAAAATCCCTGAAAGGAAGCTTCAGATAGGTAAGAATGGAGTCACGCAGACTTGGCCAGAAGGGAGATTTGGTCTTCTTCATCACTCTTCCCTCAATGCCAAAACAGGATCCAGATTACTGGCTCTGACTGCCGGCAGGATACCAAAGATCAAGCCCACCCCGACCGATACAAAAAGCGCTATCCAGATCATTTGGGCAGAGGCAGCCACTTCCACGCCCAGATACTTACCCACCATTCCCAGAATGGAGTAGCCTGCCAAAACTCCAAAGACTCCACCCAAGCCGGTGATCAGCACTGTCTGCACCAAAAACTGGGTAAAGATGTCCCGACGCCGGGCTCCAATCGCCAGCCGCACTCCAATCTCCCGGGTGCGTTCCTTGATGGAAGCCAGCATGATGTTCATTATCACGATCCCGCCCACCAAAAGAGAGATCACAGCAATCATCACAAAGATCACAGAAAAAATCATGCTGTTCTGCTTCATCTGCTGCATCTGTTCATTGGCACTCACCACGGAGAAGAGACGCTTCCCACCTTTCAGATTGAGCACCAGTTCCTCCACCTTGCGTCTCAGAGCTCCGGCGGATTCGGTATCCTTTGCCTTCAGCTCCAGACTGCTGATCTGCTGATTGGGATCGACCTTGTTTATCATAGTGGAAAGCGGGATAAAAGCTCGTTTGTTCAGGTATTCCAGCATATTACCCTGAAAAGGACCACCCATCGAATCCATCTGGCGTTCCTTCATCACCCCGATCACTTCAAACTGGAAGGCTTTCATGCCACTTTGAAGCATGCCGGAAGCATCCGGAGAAACCGTTTCGGCACTGAGTGTAACCAGTTGCCCCAAAGGATTGCGGGATCCGAAGATCTCCCGGGCAATGGTGGAACCCAGCACCACGACATCGTTATTTTCCTGAATATCCAGCTCTTTGATAAATCTGCCCTTCTCGGGCAGCCAATCCTCCACCAGGATCATATCCGGCATCACACCCTGCAGATCCGCCCAGGACTTGTTTTCTCCCCTGCCCAGCTCCAGATTTCCCTTGCTGATGGTGGAGTTGAAAGCAGCCAGCTCGGGAACCTGTTCCCGCAGGTAGTTGATTTCCCTCAGCGAAAACTCCGCCTTACCGCCTTTGGAGAAGTCATAACTCCAATTGCGTTCGACATCTATGCGGGTGAGCCCGCCACGTTCATTCATCCACTTCATAGTGGATTTGTTCATGCCATTCACGATCGCCAGCACCACCATGATAGACATCACGCCCAGCACGATTCCGATGATGGTGACGATGCTGCGGACCTTGCGGGTCCAGATATCAGCAAAGCCGATATGCAGAGATTCAGATAGCGAGATCGCCATCTTGGATCTGTCCGTCCATAATCCGGATCACCCGGTCTGCCCTGGCTGCCACAGCAGAATCATGAGTGACCATGATCACGGTATTTCCGGCTTGATGCAGCCTGTTAAAGATTTCCAGGATGTCCCCGCCGGATTGGGAATCCAGATTGCCGGTGGGTTCATCCGCCAAGAGAATAGCAGGATCGTTGATAATGGCACGGGCAATCGCCACCCGTTGCCGTTGACCTCCGGAAAGCTCCGAGGGTTTGTGCCGCAGACGATCTTCCAAGCCCACGCTACGCAGGATTTCTATAGCCTTCTGGCTACGTTTTCGCACACTCATTCCGCTATACATTAGCGGGAGCTCGACGTTTTTCTGTATATTCAAATGAGGCAAGAGGTTGAAGGATTGAAAGACGAAACCTATCTTCTTGTTGCGGATTTGAGACAATGCACTCTTAGGCAGAGCGCTAACCAATTGTTCATCAAGATAATAGTCTCCAGAGCTGGGACGATCAAGGCAACCGATAATATGCATCAAAGTGCTCTTCCCGGAACCCGATGGACCCATAATGGCCACAAATTCCCCCTTGCGGATACTGAGATCAACACCGCATAAAGCTCTTACCTTGATCTTGCCAAGGTCATAATCCTTAATCATTTGGCTAATTCGGATAACATCCATAATAAGACTCCACCTATTCTACTCAAGCTTTTTGTTTGCCCCAAATTGTCAAGCTCAATCGCTGAACCGTGAATAGAAAGTGACGAGCGACAAATGGCTAGGG
>JAZHDE010000271.1:0-10018 GCA_036584515.1 Candidatus Cloacimonadota bacterium
CAGTAAAACTTTGGGAAGCTTGGAAGATCGGCAATAGCAAAGATGAAGGTGTGTTGCTGCTGATGGGAGTAAACGACCGTCGGCTCAAGATAGAGGTAGGTTATGGCTCCGAGGGCTATGTCACG
Source organism: Candidatus Cloacimonadota bacterium (assembly GCA_036584515.1). Taxonomy (GTDB): domain Bacteria; phylum Cloacimonadota; class Cloacimonadia; order Cloacimonadales; family Cloacimonadaceae; genus PHBP01. The sequence continues at coordinate 126 of JAZHDE010000271.1, forward strand.
GACGCCTATTCCTCAGAAGTCCTGAACGTGATGCGCTCCTATCTGAGCAAAGGACAGGAGCAATGGGACACAGCATTTACCCAGGCCAGCCTGATGCTCCTGAATACTATCGCCAGAGAAAAGGGAGTAACGATCACCGGCATGCCGGCTTATCGTCAGAGGCTGCAGAGTAGCGGTCAGTCTCCTGCAGGCGTGATCGCTATGATAGTGATTTTCATCTTCCTGATGATAGTGACCAAGGGAAAGATACTTGACATCCTGCTCTGGATGTTTATCTTTGGTGGCAGAGGTGGCGGACCCGGCGGCTTTGGAGGCGGAAGCTTCGGAGGCGGTGGGCGCAGTGGTGGCAGTAGCGGAGGCTTTGGCGGCTTCGGTGGATTTGGTGGCTTTGGCGGAGGACGCTCAGGTGGCGGTGGTGCAGGAGGAGGTTTTTAATGATAGTCCTAAAAGCACTTAGTTTTATAGTTTGGAATATCCTGCTGGGCTTGAGCCTGGTGGAGCTATTCAATTGGTTTCTCTTTAATCGCAAAGCCAGATTCATCTTTGGCTGGCACTTGCCTCTCACCCCCGGGTTTCTGGTTCGCAAGCGGGATTGGCTCTTTACCAAAGCCAAGGACATCCTGCACGATTACCTGGATCAAGCCAGTGATTATGCCAGAAAGAACGGTTATCTGGCCAAATGGGAGAACCTGATTCGGGATATGGTCTTTGAAAAGACTAGCTTTGTGAACGACTGGCCGCTGCTTCCCCGCTCTCTGAAGGACAAGATTCACGCTCAGATGGCAGACCTGGGAAAGAACCTGGCCAGCAGCATCCTGCGCAAGCTTGTTCCCAGCTTGATCGAGCAGTTCAGAATTGAGCATAAGATTGAGGACTTTGACGAGCAGTTCAATATAGAGTTCTTCTATGGCTATTTCCACAAGTATGTCTATAAGCCTATGATCTACGCCTTTATGGCTTTGAACTTCCTGATCGGTCTCACCAATATGATCCTCTATCTGCTCTTGCAACTATTCTAAAATGAAACTGCTCCGCCGGTTCAGGAGAGCCAAATTCCTGCACCACTTCGGTGGTTTGGGCTTGCTGAACGCAGATAATCGCAAGCTGATCACCCGCTTTTTCCTGGTGCTGATCATCATTGTGATCCTGCTTTTGGTCTCCTCCTACCTGGTGTGGCATTTTGAGGGCCGTTCGCGCCCCAATCCCTCTATAAAAAGCTTTGGAGACGGCTTGTGGTGGGCGATTGTTACCATCGCAACCGTCGGTTATGGCGACGTTGTGCCTCAGAGCAGTTCTGGCAGAATGGTGGGCTATGTCCTCATTGTGTTTGGCTTTGTGCTGCTCTCGGTTTTTACCGGTCTGATCGCATCACTCTTGGTCGAAGACAAGATCAAAGGAGCTAAAGGTTTGAAACAGATCAAAACTCATAATCACATTGTGATTTGCGGGTGGAACAAGACGGCTTCCGCCCTGCTGACAGCCCTACAGGAGAAACAACCTGGAAGCTTGGAAATCTGCCTGGTTATGAACCAAAGCACAGAGCTTTTTGAGAGCTTGGAAAGCCAGTTCAACACGCTTCAGCTCCGTTTCGTTCGGGGAGAACCCAGCCAAGAAGACGTCCTGCGCCGTGCCTCCATCAGCACCGCCAGCCAAGTGATCGTATTGGCAGACCAAAGCCTGGATCGTCAGATAGCGGACGACCGCAGCATCATCATCGCCAATATCCTGCAATATCTGATCAGCAAAGAACGGATCACCGTGCAACTGCTCAATCCGGACAATCGTAGTCTCCTTCTCCGTAGCGGCATCAGAGACATCCTGATCTTCGATGATCTGGGTGGTTATCTTTTGGCCAATAACATTTTAGACAGCAGTAGTCTCTGCATCTTTTCCCAATTGCTGAAGTCCAAGGATCAACACCTCTACACCGGCGAAATCCCCGAAAGCTTTGTTGGCAAAGCCTATAAAGAACTCTTCGACCACTTCAGCCGCTCCGGCTCTGGGCTCATGATCGGCCTGATCAGCAAGGAACCCGTTTTGGAGCTAGATTCCATTTTCTCGGACAATTCATCGGCCATAGATCAATTTATCAAGTCCACTCTGGCCAAATCCAGCGTCAGCAAAACTGAAAACCGGGAGAACATCCGCTGGAACCCCTCTCCGGACAGTCTGATTCAGGCGGACGACCTCGCAATTATCCTGGGAGCTAACTGATTATGATTGAGATTGATCTGCTGAAAAAGGTAAGGATTTTCGAAGCTCTAGATGCTTCTCAGCTCTCGCTCCTCTTGGATCTGTTGAAACCGCAGAGCTTCAAGCGGGGAGATTACATCCTCAAAGACGAAAGCTACGGCGATATGCTCTACATCCTGGTGGAAGGCAAAGTGAAGGTTACCAAAGAATTGGTCAAAGGCATAGAGGTCGGCAGATCGGACGAGAAAGTGCTGGTGACCCTGGATGGCAGCATGCTGCCAACCTTTGGCGAAAATGGTATCCTGGGTCACGCCCCTCGCACAGCCAATGTGATAGCTCACACAGACTGCCTGCTCTACTACATCACCAAAGCAGATTTTGATGCTCTGGCCATCCAAGACGTTCAGGCAGCCTATCACATCATTCTCAATATCGCCCAGGTGCTCTCCGACCGTTTGCATACTACAGACGACAACCTTGTCAAGCTGGCCACAGCGCTCTTTATCGCTGCCAGACAATAGTTCCTCCCCAGATATCTGATCTACCAGCCAGATACAAAAAAGGGTAGCAGCGCAGAACTGCACCACCACCCATCTCTTCAATTTATTATCTTAGCTACTTCAACATAAAGGGATATTCAAAACCTGTGGCCGGAACGAAGTTTTCTTTGATGGAACGAGCCGAAATCCAACGCTGCAGATTAAGTGCCGAGCCTGCCTTATCATTGGTTCCGGAAGATCTTCCACCGCCAAAGGGTTGCTGACCAACCACTGCTCCAGTGGGCTTATCATTGATATAGAAGTTTCCGGCACTGTGACGCAACACATTGTAGGCAATGCAGATTGCATTGCGATCCTGGGCAAAGATTGAGCCCGTGAGTGCATAGGGAGAGGTCTGGTCGCAGATCTGCAGAGTTTTCTCAAACTCCTCGTCCTTATAGACATAGACTGTCAGAACCGGGCCAAAGATCTCCTCCTGCATGCTCTTGTAGGCAAGATTGGTAGTCTTGATCACAGTGGGCTCGACATAGTAGCCAACCGAATCGTCGCACTTTCCACCAAAGAGGATCTCAGCATCAGCGGCATCCTCGGCATGCTGAATGTAGGATCTAATGTTATCAAAGCTCTTTTTATCGATCACCGCATTTACGAAATTGGAAAAGTCTCTCACGTCGCCCATCTTGAGCTCAGCCAGCATTTCTTCCATGTGCTCGTGCCACTTGGCATAGAGCGATTGGGGTATATAGAGCCGGGAGGCTGCGCTGCACTTCTGCCCCTGATACTCGAAGGCTCCGCGCAGAGAAGCAACCGCCAGAGAGCGAGGATCAGCCGAGATATGTGCAAAGATGAAATCCTTGCCGCCGGTTTCTCCCACCAGCCTGGGATAGGACTTGTAGAGATGGATGTTATTGGCAGTGCGTTGCCAGATTTGGTTGAATACTCCCGTGCTGCCAGTGAAATGAACGCCTGCAAGCTCTGGGGAATCCAGAACCAGGTTTCCTATCTGAGAACCAGCTCCGGGGATGAAATTGATCACACCATCGGGCAGCCCGGCTTCCTGAAGTATCTTCATGATGTAGTAACCGCTAAAGACTGCAGTTCCTGCCGGCTTCCAGATCACAGAATTGCCCATCAGGGCAGGTGCAGTGGGCAGATTTCCGGCAATGGCAGTGAAATTGAAGGGTGTAACGGCAAAGACAAAGCCTTCCAAAGCCCGGTATTCCGTGAAGTTCCATTCACCTTTGGGTGAGATCAGAGGCTGTTGCTCATAGATCTTTTGGGCAAAATAGGCGTTGAAACGCCAGAAATCTATCAGTTCACAGGCAGAATCGATCTCTGCCTGATGCACATTTTTGCTTTGCCCCAGCATCGTGGCGGCATTGAGGATGAAGCGATATTTGGTGGAAAGCAATTCAGCAGCCTTGAGGAAGATGGCAGAGCGATGATAAAAGGGCATTTCTTCCCAATCTCTTCGCACTTTGGTAGCACTCTTGATGGCTTCCTGAATCTCGGAGCTACTCACCTTGTGATATCTGGCAAGATGATGGCTGTGTTCCTGAGGGCAGATGCAAGTATCTGTTTCACCCGTAAAGACTTCCTTGCCTCCAATAATGGCAGGGATTTCTATCTCTTGGGAATAGAGCTCGTCCAGAGCCTTACGCAGGGATTCTCTTTCGGCTGAGCCCGGTTTGTAGCTCAGCACTGGCTCGTTCTGGGGTACCGGAACTTCGAAAAACATGGTTTTCTCCTTTTCATTCTTACGTGTGAAAAGGAGGGACGCACCTGTTTGTGGGACAGATATATCCCAAGCACGCGCTACCACCTTTTCACACTGGAAGGCATTGCTGTTTCCGGCAACACCCTATCGGCAAGCAGTCATGGCTCAATCAGGCTTTAGAGCAGCTTGCTCGGTGATAGGCTTAGGTTTTGTTACATACTTTTACCGTCAAGTTCTTCTTTCACTACCAGCTTGAAGTGTGGCAGGGCACTGCACCCTGCAGACCGTAAGCTACATATACTCTATATATTACAGATGTGGTCCTACCAGCTAGAAGTAGATATCACGATTATTGTAAGATGAGTATCACGATTTTTTACATATCATCTAAACTCTTCTAAAACTAAAGGTAATCTATGTTTTATAACTCGCAACCAGAGATTTGCATGAAAAACAAAAAGCAGCCTTTCAGCAAGAACACCCAGCCGCTTCCTTCATCCTCGGCTTTGATTTCTTGGCCTGATTCCTTTCAATACTTTCCCAGTATGCCGGGTTGTATGAATGTGCCCAGCTTCAGTATCCCCTATCTTGAGATTACGAAACACCCGTTGCAATTGATCCACAACAACTCTCAGAATTCTCCCATATTGAGGCTTGAACTGACCGGAACCGGTATAGACGAGGGCACTTCTCTTCCCTCAAATGTGCTTCTGGAAGTACAAGGGAATGATGTCAGGCTCACGTGGAACCAAGTGATTTCTGACCAATCGGGGAATCCTTTTGTGCCTAGTGGTTATCTGGTTTTTGGCAGTGACCGTGCAGATGCACCAATTGATGACTTTCTGTTGATATCCTACACCGAACAGCCGCTCTTCATTCATCGTCAGATAGCCAGACTAAAGGACAGGATGTTCTACGCAGTTGTGGCTCTGGATGCAGAAGCGCGCTCCAAGTTTGCAGGTTTGAGTGCGAACTCACGGAACGCTTCAACCATGAGCTGGCAAGAGATCAGAGCCCTGCTGCAATTGCCGACCGGGGGTTTGCAGAGAGCTGAGTAGATCGCTATTGCTTTCCCAAGAGCAGAATTAGATGGTTTTCCCGGGACTATTCATACTCAGTCATGAGTTTGCCAGGCTTAACCATAATGACAATTCTGGCAGAGCGCCAGCTTCTCTACTCTGCGATACCGGTGAGCGTCCCGCATTTCTCTCATTTGGGGACAATTCCAAAGATCCACCAGACTGTCGTGTCTCAGATCGCCGATAAAGATACGGTCTTGGGGCTTGATGGAACAACCTTTTGCCGGACAAAGTGGGATCATGCCGTCTGGTCGAACCTGCAGATCCCGGAATAGGACAGTGCATCTTGGTATTCGGTTTTCCACCACGGATTCTTGAATGAACACATCCTCGGCATAATCACTCTCCGGGTGTTTTAGCAACCATTGAGGCATCACGATATCTGCATAGTGCTGCAAGAATAAGGTTTCCTGCTTCTCCAGATATTGCGTTGAAGGCCGAAGCATCAAGCGGATCTTGATCAAAGTTTTGCTCCTCTTCTGATCCCTCAACCTACGGAGTCCCCGCAAATTTTCCAAGAGCAACTTATAGGATGCATTCTTTCTGGAAGCTTCATAGACCTTGGCCCCACCCCCATCCACGGATATCTCAATGAGGTTCAGTCCACAGCTAAGAAGCCTCTCTTCCATCCGGTGGTCCCTCCATTGGCCATTGGTGACAATGGACAGATACTTGGTGCAGCCAGACAACCGCTTCATCATCAGATCGATCTTCGGGTGCAGCGTGGGTTCACCACCACCAATCCTGATCCGATTGAAGGAACTGCTCTGCAGATTGGCAACTAGGGCATCAAAACACTCATCACTCATCATGGATCGCCGATCCGGAAACAGCGGGTTGTTACAATATACACACTTTAGATCACAGTCATCAGTGATATCTACCGAAAGCAGAGGAGGACGAGCTGCATCTCTCATTTGAAAAGGATACTTCAACACAAGCAGTTCATCCAGGGGGACACCACGACTGAGAATATGCGTGTTTAACCGCAAGTAATAATGGTAATGCCTTGCTATATATGGCAGATGATAGAGCCTGTCTATCATTGGCTTGGGCACTGCTGTTACACTATTCATAAGAAGCTTTTGGACCTCCTGATTACCAATTTATGAGCACTTACCCAGTTTAACGATAATGCTGATTTAGTCAAGATTATCTTTCCAATTTCTTTTCTACAAGGATTAAGAGCAGGGTTCCGTGAAGCATCTTTCTTAACGTGTCTCCAGTTCTGCAGTTAGAGCATTGCACTGCAGATCCCTGTCCCTCCCTCCTTCGTTTCCTTTACCTAGCTTTAACGAACCCTTAGCGAATCCTTAGCGAATGCTAAGGAAAGGCTTATTCTATAGTAATTTATGGATAATGGGATCAACGAGGGAGCGGGCAGGAAGAAACTAAAGAGCAGGAACATGCATACTCGTAGTGAGTTAACTGGAAGTATATTGACTTGACAAGATTCCAAGCCTGCCTGAGAATGTTCAATATTTTTTGATGTGAGGCTGAAAATGCGATTACGTGGTTGATCCTTCGAAGTAGCTAGTTCATGAGTCCCGATTCTACGAAAATCGGGATATTGCTCTGCATCGCCCCAAATGGCTCTCCCCGGTCTGAGAACCAAAACAGAAGATAGCAGAGTTGACAGGCCGGATATCTACCAAGTGAACAAAGGACCTACCATGTCACAAGATAAAATTGAAAGCAAGGGAGCTTCCCTATTCAGTCGCAAAGTAATACTCTTTCTGATCAGCCAGAATTTATCGCTGTTTGGCTCCTCAGTAGTCGGATTTGCCATCATCTGGCACATCACCCTGGAAACCTCCTCCGGAACCTGGCTGATGCTGGGAACCCTCACGACCATGATTCCCCAAGTGCTGGTTTCGCTCTGGGGCGGAGTCTGGGCAGACAGATACAACCGCAAGCACCTGATCATGCTCTCGGATTCCTTTGTGGCACTTGCCACGCTGGGCTTGGCTTTGTTCTACATCGCAGGGTTCAGACAGATCTGGCTGCTGCTGGCTATCTCCGCCGTGCGAGCTCTGGGCAGCGGAGTTCAAACTCCCGCAGTAAATGCCATCTATCCCCAATTGGTGCCGCCGGAAGGGCTCACCCGGGTACAGGCCGTCAATCAATCCCTATCTTCGGCTCTGATGCTGTTGGCACCGGCTGCCGGAGGATTGCTGCTGGGCTGGCTGGATATCTCCTGGGCCTTTTTCGTGGATGTGATCACAGCCTCATTGGCAGTTGGGATTCTGGCACTCATCAGAATAGAGAAGAACCCGGGAATCAAAGTCAAAAATACCGTCTTCAAAGATCTAAGGGAAGGACTTTCCTACACCTTCAGTCATCCGCTCCTGAAGCGCATTGTTTACTGCTACGGACTCTCATTTTTCCTCATGACACCTGCCATTATTCTCACACCGCTGCAGGTGGGCAGGAGTTTTGGCGGAGACGTGTGGAGACTGACGGTTAATGAGATGGTCTGGACGATTGGCTCGCTTGTGGGTGGGATACTGATTTCTCTGCATGGTGATTTCAAAGATAAGGTGCGGATGATAGCTCTGAGCTTGGGAGCTTTCGGCTTGCTCTTTGCCATGTTGGGTCTGGCAGGAAATTTCGTGCTCTATCTCTGCATAATGGGAACAGCTGGTTTGTTTTTGCCACTACTGATCACGTCCGAGACTGTATTTGTGCAGGAGCAGACCAGGGAAGACATGCTGGGACGCGTATTCTCCATCCTGCAAATAGTTTCCGTGAGCGCCATGCCGATCGGAATTATGCTCTTCGGTCCACTGGCAGACATAGTCTCCGTGGAATCTATCTTGATAGTAACCGGTATTATACTGATTCTGGTAGCTGTTTGGTATGATAGGAGCAGCAAAAAAGCGCTAATTTCCCATTGACAAGAACAAGGCTGCCAAAAAGCTTGATCAAACATCTGTTTATAGAGTGATAGTCAAAAAAGTGGTTGACAAATTTTGGGGATTCAAATTGATTGGCAAAACCCAATGCCGATGTAGCTCAACGGTAGAGCAATTGATTTGTAATCAATAGGTTGGGGGTTCGATTCCCTTCATCGGCTCCAGACTCATATTGTGGAGAGGTTCCCGAGCGGCCAAAGGGAACAGACTGTAAATCTGTCGTCAGACGACTTCGGAGGTTCGAATCCTCCCCTCTCCACCACATTTAGCCAAACCTACAAATTTGTTGCGGGAGTAGCTCAGTTGGCTAGAGCATCAGCCTTCCAAGCTGAGGGTCGCGGGTTCGAACCCCGTTTCCCGCTCCATTTTTTAGCGTATATAAAGATCAGCTCATGTAGCTCAGCAGGTAGAGCACTTCCTTGGTAAGGACGAGGTCACCGGTTCAAATCCGGTCATGAGCTCCATCTTTTTTTTATCGTAAATAAATAACTAAGGAATGGAATTGAGAGATTCCAGGAGGAACAATGGCAAAAGAGAAATTCGTACGTACCAAGCCACACGTAAACGTTGGTACGATTGGTCACATTGACCATGGTAAGACGACGCTCACGGCTGCAATCACAGCCTATCTTGCAAAGAAGGGCGGAGCTAAATTCCGTTCCTTTGACAGTATTGACAATGCCCCGGAAGAAAAAGCCCGTGGTATAACCATCGCAACCGCCCACGTTGAGTATGAGACCGAGAACCGTCACTATGCCCACGTTGACTGCCCCGGCCATGCTGACTATATCAAAAACATGATCACTGGTGCTGCCCAGATGGACGGCGCTATTCTCGTTGTTAGCGCTTATGACGGCCCCATGCCTCAGACTCGCGAACACATCCTGCTTGCCCGCCAGGTTGGCGTGCCTGCCATGGTCGTTTTCATGAACAAGTGCGACTTGGTTGAAGATTCCGAACTGCTTGATCTCGTTGAGATGGAAGTTCGTGAACTCCTCGACAAATATGAATTCCCCGGCGACGAAATCCCGATCATTCGTGGATCCGCCCTGAAAGCCCTGAATGGCGAGCCTGAAGGTGAAGCCCAAATCCAGGAACTGATGGATGCCGTGGATAGTTATGTTCCGATGCCTGACCGTGCAGTCGACAAACCTTTCCTGATGCCCGTGGAAGACGTTTTCTCTATTCCCGGACGTGGAACAGTGGCTACTGGCCGTGTCGAACGTGGCGTGATCAAAATTCAGGACAAGATCGAGCGCGTTGGTATTCGTGAGACCGTCGAAACCACTTGTACCGGTGTTGAAATGTTCCGCAAGCTTCTTGACGAAGCCCAAGCTGGAGACAACATTGGCGTGCTGCTTCGCGGCTTTGCCAAGACCGATGTGGAACGCGGTATGGTGCTTGCCAAACCCAAGTCCATCAAACCTCACACCAAGTTCATCGGCCAAACCTACGTTCTTACCAAAGACGAAGGTGGACGTCATAAACC
>JAZHDE010000272.1:0-9843 GCA_036584515.1 Candidatus Cloacimonadota bacterium
TACGGCTTGCAGTGGGTCTTTATCCTCATAGAGAACTTGGTAAACTTGTTTCACAATGGGCATCTCCACATCTTTCTCCTGAGCCAGTTCCAAAACCGCTTTGGTTGTGGCAACGCCCTCAGCAACCATCTTCATGCCAGCCAGAATCTCAGAAGCTTTCTTCCCCTTGCCTATTTCAAAGCCCACATAGCGGTTACGGCTGTGAGGACTGGTGGCTGTGGTGATCAGGTCTCCGATTCCCGAAAGCCCCAAAAAGGTCTCTGCTTTGGCTCCCAGTGCCAGACCCAGCCTTTGAATCTCAACGATTCCCCGACTCAGCAGGGCACCCATGGTGTTATCCCCAAAGCCCAATCCGGCAAGGATTCCGGCAGCAATGGCAATAACGTTTTTCACTGCTCCACCAATCTCCACCCCTACAATATCGTTGGAGCTATAAGCCCGGAAATACTGGTTGCTGAATACTCTCTGCAGAGCGCTGAGTTTATCATTGTCCGAGCCGGCAATCACGACCGTAGTGGGTAAGCCACGGGCAACTTCTTCGGCATGACTGGGACCGGAGAGACAGTATAGATCAAGGTCTTTGGGGATGAAAAGCCGTAGAACTTCATGCACCAAAAGCTTCGAACCCAGCTCCACGCCCTTAGCCACGTTGACTACGGCTTCCAGCTCGGGATTGCTCCAAAGCTTGGCGGCAGTAGATTTATCCAGGGCAGAAAGACTGGCACGGATATATTGAGAAGGGATGGCAGTGATGATGAGTTGAGGTGTAAAAGCAGCAATATCCGAGAAGAGATTGGTAAAGGATATCTCCTCAGGGAGTTTAATACCCTTGAGCAGGTCTTCATTGGCATGGCTATCGCAAAGCCGGCGGACGTAATCCGGATTATGTTCCCAGACCATCAGCCGGTTTCCATTCTCGGAAAGGACTTTGGCCAATGCCAAACCCCAAGCTCCACCGCCCAAAACGGCTATCTTCAGATCAAGATGATCCAAGCTCTTACCTTCGGTTAATCAATCCAGCTTGGAGAAATCTATTTTGGGCAGACAAACGGGGCAATCATCATCGTCATCGAGATCATCGTCATCGTCATCGGGATCGCTGATCCAATCCGGGCAGAAGAGTTTATCTTCTTCATAGTCCCAGCCGTCAACGTTTTGCAGACCGAAGCGATCCAGAAGCTCTTCTTCCCAGAAGGAATAATAGATGGTGCCATCCTGTTCCCCCCAAACCAAAGCCGGATGCTTGAAATGGCGGATATCCACCTTATGATTCTCCACAAGATCCAGGAACTCTTTGATCTTCTTCATTTCGGTCATTTTGTTGAATAACATGTTTACCTCTTAAAACTTATAGCTCAGAGAGGCGCTGAGGCGGTTTTCGCTGTACTCTTTCAGGCGTCTGACTGTAGCCGATGGTGAATCTATATTTCTATTCACATGACTATAGTCAAGATTTAAATTCATGGCTTTAGTGAGGTCGAAGCTGAGAGTTCCCCTAAGTCCATATATTTTATCAACTCTACCACCGTACCAATCGTCAGTTCCCTGGAAGAAACGTTCCTGATAGGAAAGCTCCACGGAAGGCTGCCAAGTGGCTCCACGGGGTTTATTGTTATCGAGAAGCATCTTCTTCATGAGCAGAACTACTTCATACTCGTTATTCTCATAAGAGGCATCTTCGAGGGGATCCACAATGTTGTTGGAGTTATCCAATACCTTGTAGTAATAACCAGCTTCCAGGCCAAAGTAGGGGAAGTTGTGGCGGATGCTGCCACCCCAAGTGGTGGCATCGCTGTCAAACTCTGTGAAGAATTCGTTGTAACGGTAGATCTCATGTCTACCGTGCAAACGCACTGAGGTATTGGTGAAGGGCCGAATATTTAGATCTCCGCGGAAGAGATCCTTGGCATATACAAACTGTTCTGAATCTCCTGTACCGTCGCTGTCTGTGTAATTACGGACGTAGGTGTGGGGGCTGTATCCATACAGTACAGTGACGTTCCAGTAGTAGCGCTCTACTCTGAAGCGGAGCAAGGCATCACGGCGATACTTCTCTTTGTTTTGGATGTTTTCGGAGATAGTGGCAGAAACAGAGGGTATGAATCTCCACCATTTGTAGTTCAGCTTATAACCCAGGTCCACATTTGCCAGCAGGCTAAGATCGTCGGAGGTTTCCACGAAGTCCAGATCCGGGTGTTCTTGATCCAATCTCTCAAAGTCATAATCCGAAAGAGCAAAAACATTGTCCGAATACCTTGTGCCCAGGGAGACTGAGCCCGTTAGCTGAGCGCGAAGCAATCCGGGAAAAACCATTATAGTGAGCAAGAAACTCAGAATAATGGGACGGAAAGCTTTGGCCGAAAGCTTGGTGAGCCTGCGTTTACTCTTGTCTATGGACTGCATGGAATCATCCTCACCGCTATCCCGAATATCAGTCTCGGGCTTGTCCAGCTTGTTTAATTCCTCGCTACTAGCAGTCTTGTCTCTGGAGTCTATCGACATAGTTCCTCCTTGTTTATTGGTTCCGCTTCACCACTGGACGGGCAAAGAAGATATTGTTGCTCACGGTTTTCAGGCGATACTCGCCACTACCGGAGTTGATCACCAGTTTCTTCCCAATGCTGAGGCTGGTTACGCCCTGAATGCTGTATCGGGTGGTGCGACGCATATCAAATTCATAACGATCCACCAAAGTACCATTGCGATAGAGCTCAAAAGTTGCGGGCTCTCTATCCACCAATTTGGCACGAATGTAAAGATCAACATTGCGGTTGTTATTGATAGTAAAGAGGAAGTCCTGATCGGGGCTGAAGCTGTAATAGGAGCTGGAATCTCCATTGTGACGCATCTGCACCTGACCGGCATGCTCGCTCACAATCAGATTGGCTCTGCGGCTGGCAGGGCGTCGGGGGGCAGGAGTGTAGAAAGCGCGGAAATAGGTGCTTCTGTCATAACACAGCACTTCAATCTTCTGGGTTCCCTGCGGAATCGCCACATTTACCGGGGCGTAAGTGAAATAGGCTCCGTTTCTTCCGGCTGACTGGAGGTCATGAGTAGTTCTGTTTCCGCCAATGATCACGATCACCTGAGGCCTTCTTAGGGCTTGAGTGGAGAAGCTTCTCAGCTCGATGGAGCTAAGTCCCTCCACTGGCAGATTCATGCTACGTTCCGGCAGGGATCTATAATAATAATAATTCCCGGCTTCAGAGCGCAGGAGGCGTCTGGTTCCGGGGTTTTCAAAGGTCATGACTCTGGGCTTGCTTTGGGCAAAAACAAAGCTCAAGGCCATCAGAATGAGGCAGGTACTTATTATCTTTTTTATCATAATTAAGGTATACTCCGTTACATTTCTTCATCAGGATCTACGATATTGGCCATAAAACGGCGGTCGTGTCTATCGTAGATAATCACAATAATAACTGCCAGGGTCAAAAGAACCAGGCAAATAGAGGCAATCAGCACATTATGAATCCGGGAGCCAAAAATCTTGCCTTCTCCCGGTACTGGTGGCTTTTCAAAGTTGTTCTGGATGTCATACTTCTTCACCCAGCGGAGAACTCTGCTGAAATTGAGAATGGGAACGTTTTTCTTTGCCATCAACATCATTACTCCCTCTTTCTCAAATTCCTTCTCGGCAAGTTTGCGGTTGATGCCCTCGGGAATCAGATTGGCGTTGGGTTCACTACCGACGTTCACCAGCCCCTGACCCACGTTCACGAAAGCCCGGTAGCGGTTGCCTTCCGGAAGCATATCGTGATAGGCAGCGTATCTGAGCTGAACGTTATCATCCAGGTCAGAACCGATCAATTGAGGAGTGTTGGTGCGTCGCATGGCGTCGGTCAGACTCTGAATGCCATTATCAGTGAGCCCGATTCCCAAGTCTTCCTTTCCGCCAAAACCGGCATAGGAGGCGCCAAAACTAAGCAATCCACTCCGTTTTAGTATCGCTTCCATATCCAGCCAGGTGAGTTCTTCACGATTGGCACCATAAGATGCAGAAGAAACAGACACTATGATTCTGGGATTGAGCTTCATGGTGGTGATAGCGGCATATAGAGCAAGGTTTACGGCAGGATTGGAACCCGTGAGCCCCACGGCGACGTAATCCCCTTCCTGAAGCTTGAGACTGGTAAACTCATCGACAAATATAGCGGCAATATTGGGGTTCAAAGCTGCCTGTTTATCCGAAAGCAGACCACGGTCTGTAGTGATGGAACTGAGCCTTGTCCCGATCAAGCCGGAACCATAAGGATCGTCGATTGGATCAATAGTGATCCCGCGACGGAGGATTTCTGCCCTGAGGGTGTCCATGTAAGACTGCGTGAGGCGGGAAGCCTCCACTTTCAGATCATGATTCTCTGCCTTCACATTCTGATAACTGGTTTGAGCCACGATAAACAGAACTACTGCCAGCAGAAAGAGAATGACCAAAGACCAATTGGATTTAAGTGAGGGTCTATACATCTAGACCTCCCCTTTGAAAACTACCATGAGAATCAAACGAACCGCGATGGCTGCAATGGACATCACTGTCACAGTCTTGATAAAGCCCTGACGTTCAAACCAGTTGGCGATAAGTCCAGGCACAATGTATCCGATGGATTGCATCTGCAGATCATGAATGGTATGTTCCTGAAACACCAGCATCCGCGATGCCCAACCCAAGATAAAACCAATCAGTATGCTGAGCACCATTCTGCGCTTACCAAAAAGCAGGGTAAACTGCCCGATGATCCGAATAATCCCCCATGTGAGAAGACTAATCAATAGAGTTCCCAGAATCTGCATGGGCTTATCCAGATACAAAGCAATGTAGCCGGGCACGACAATACCACCGGCAGAAGCCCCCAACAATTCTGTGAACACCAATGAAATGATCACACCCAATCCGACTGCAGCTTGAACGACTGTTTCTACCACGCTCTGCTCCTTTATTTCTTCACTTTATTCAAAGCTATCATTTTGTGTTTGAAGTGAGCCACTATCTGGGCTCCATATTTGATCCTGCCAGCAATATTGCCGATTCCCAGGACGTGGGCTTCCTTGTCTGAAAGCTCCAAAACCTTTTTGTATATCACTTCGGTAAGCGGCTCGCCAAGGGCAAAAACCTTATTCTTGGGAATCCCCACCTTGTGAGCATAGGCTTCCACTTTGTCCGGAATCTCACCAGTGAGGAGGAGATAGCTGAAGTCTAGCTCCCTAACTGCATCAATGAGCTGCTCGGAGCGGAAAAGCCTGTCTGAACGGCTGTTCAGAATGATAATCTTGCTCACACCCTTCAGATCTCCGGTGACCATATCTATGATGCGGGCGGTCGAACTGGGGTCGTTGGCAGCAAAAACATTGTAGAAATTGATGATCTTCCCGGGCTCATGAATGACATATTTCTTGAGTGCTCCGGGATCTGGATGAGCATGTTGCATACCCTTGAGAGCCACTTCCCGCGGCACTCCGGCCTCGGCACAAACCGCCAGGGCGAGCTGGACGTTTTCAGCGTGCTCTATATAGCGGAACCCGGCAAGCTCCTCTCGGGTGACATCAGTAGGCCGAACTTTGTGTATCTTGCACTTACGTTTATCTGCCACCTGTTTGAGCAAGCCAAAGTGTTTATTTTCGGCTGTGTAACAGACTCCATCGTTCGGAATGGTATTGGAAAGACACATGGTTACGCTCTGTTCCGTTGAGCCCATCAGATCCAGATGATCGGGACGGCAATTGGTGATCACAGAAATGGTGGAACGAACAAACTGACGCTCCGTGATCCATTGAAAGACCGGATTCACAGCCATACACTCAATCACAATCGCCTGAGGCTTTTCTTTCAGAGCTTCACGGAAGATGTATTTCTGCTCGATGATATTGGCTCCCATCAAACGGATGATTGCTGCTTCTCTTCCATCAGAAAGCACAACCCGGGGCAGTGTTCCGGTAATCTTTGCAACTGTTTTGATCCCTCCGGCCCTAAGACCGGCTGCAATCAATCTGGTAACGCTGGATTTCCCTCTGGTTCCATTTACATGAATACGAACGGGTATTGCGGCGACGTTTCGCCGATGCCGCCAGTATTCCAGTACCCAATTCAGGATCAACAAGAATGTCGCAAGAACTAATACAGTCATTCATTCCTCAAATATAATCTAAACGCTCCTTCCCCAAATGCTTGAGGGAATCAAGCGCATTATCCTTAAAAAGAAGCAATATCCGTTCCAGTCCGTAGCTAAAGCTGCTTTATTCGAGCTCTGAAGCCGAATTGATACCAGATTTCCTGGTGCTTCCTCGTTTGACTCCATAGCTATCCATTAGCGATGCCTTAGCGATCCCTTAACGAAAGCTAAGGAATCTTTTACTCTATAGTAAGTTATGGTTTCGGTATGAAATTAGAAGCAAGTTCGGAGCAATATACTCTACTGGCAGAACGGGTTCACAATCAAGCAAGCCCCAAGCATCTGTAATCACCTGAGACTTTGGATAAAGATAAAGGCGGCCTTTTACAGCCGCCCTAAGATATGGTGAGTAAATGAGATCAAAGAGGTAGAGAAACTCTCTTACCGGTCTTGGCAGAAAGATATATCGCCTGGATGATCTCCACAGATTTACGGCCGTCGCGACCGTTGGTGGAAGGCTTAGCTTTACCTAGAAGAACGTCTACCACATTGCGGTAGTAAGGGTTGTGCCCAAAACCATAGACGTTGGGAGGTTGATAAGCGGTCTCGTTGGCAATGCGATCGTCATCATCATAATCCTCAAACTCCCACTTTTCTATCTTGTTCACGGCAAATCCACCCACTTTTACGCTTCCCTTCTCACCCAAAATGGTGATGGAGCCTTCGAAGTTCTTGGGATAAGTGAGCATGGTGACGTTCAGAGTGGCAATAATTCCGCTGCGGAAATTGAGAATGGCACAGCCGGTGTCTTCTGCTTCGATATGCCTTGCCATGGTGGCAGTGGTTGCCATCACGGAATCCACATTGCCTAAAAGCCAATAGATGGCATCGACATAGTGGCTGGCCTGATTCATAAAGGCACCACCGTCAAACTCCCAGGTACCACGCCATTTTTCTTGGTCGTAGTAGCTCTGGGGACGGGTCCAAAAGACATTGGACTGAGCCAGATAAATCCGGCCGAAGCGTCCCTTGTCAACTGCACGTTTAAGCAGTTGCATAGTGCTATTGAGACGGTTCTGCTTCACGACGAAGAGCTCAACACCATTACGGTCGCAGGCTTGGATGAGCTTGTCCGCGCCGACGATGTTGATGCCCATGGGCTTTTCAGTGAGAACGTTGATCTTGTGTTCTGCCACATCCATGCCCATCTGAGGATGCATGCCGCTAGGGGTGCAAATGCAGACCAGATCAAGCTTCTCTTTCTCGAGCATCTCATGATAATCTTTGTAAAAATTGGGAATCTGATAGAGTTCGGCTGCCGCTTTGGCCTTGTCTTCGATGATATCTGAACATGCGACAAAATCTGCTTCGGGGATCTGAGCCACTGCTTCAAAGTGGTTCTTGGATATCCGACCACAGCCGATCATTCCGAGCCTGACTTTCTTCATGGGTTAAAACTCCTATTTATGTTTTTGTTTCTTTATATCTGTGAGATACCACTGGCACATCTCAGCCAAACTCTGAGGAATGCTCTGTTTTTGTTCGAAGCCTTCCTTGCGGATCTTTTTGGCGGTGAAGTAGGTGGAAGTGGCAAACTTGCGCATCCGATCGCTATTGACAGGAAGATCAATGGAAAAGAGCTTTGCCGGTATGTCAAAGATCATCCCGATGGCGATAGCTACACCAATGGGAATCTTGAAGCGGGGGACCTTGAAGCCCGGGTTTTGAGCAATTGTGCTCATCAGCTCAGCCAGGCTGATATAAGGTTCGTCGATGCAGTTGAAGTGTTCATAACCCGGCTTTAACTTATCTATTGCGAAGAATATCATATCCAGAACGGTTCTGAGGGAAACGATAGCTTTAACATGGCTGCCAGAACCTACCGTTACAAAAGGTCTGCGATGTAGAGTATCAATCAGCTTATAAAGATTGGCATAGTTATGAGGGCCATAGATAACCGTTGGTCTAAGCACAATCAACTCTCGGGAAGCATCTTGTTCTTGCCACTGTTTTGAGAGAATCTCTCCTGCAAGTTTGGACTCGCCATAAGGATGATCGGGATTGTAAGCTTCATCCTCATCAGCCATACCCTTGGGGTGTCCAAAGACAGATACTGTGCTGAGATAAATCATCCGGGATATCTGATGTGTCTCCATGAAGGAGATCAATTCTTTGGTGCCATACTTATTGTGGCTGAAATACTCCTGCCTGCTAATGCCAAAATCATGTTTGGAAGCAGCGCAATGGATCACCAGATCTATATTCTCATCTTTGGGGAAGTAATCTGTTTTATAGATTGCTTCCAGATCAACTGCCTTGCGAATATCGCCGATCATTGTGTGAGGATGCGGGATCGCATCACAATGAGTGCTGATATCGATACCAAGAGGTTGATGGCCATGGGACTCCAACTCCCACATCAGCTTGGAACCCACAAAGCCATTGCTACCGGTTACGAGTATAATCATTTGTTCATAAGCTCCTACGTCTTAGTTAAGTTATCCTCGGCTTCGATCAAATCCAAAGAAGGATAGAGATCATATCTTTGCTATGAATTCGGACAATATCTGTATAACCATTACTTTGTAAAGAGATTTCTTTCTCTTTTCAAATCAGGGTTTCAATCTCCCGCACCAGTTTCTCTGCCTGAGTACTGCGCTGATAGTTCTGCAGGACGTAGTTTCGTCCATTTACTCCCATCTCACTCAAGATAGCTGGTGATGAGATCAGCTTTCGCAGAGTCTGAGCAAGCGCTTTCGCATCTCCGGGAGGAACAACCAGTCCGGCTTTGGCTTCCTTTATCACTGCTTCAGCCTCTCCTCTGAGACTTGCCACTATGGGAAGCTCTAATGCCATGTAAGTAAACATCTTGGAAGGAAGTGCGCCACTCAAGACAGAAATATCTTTGAGAGGTAGCAATCCGCAATGAGCCTGCTGCAGGATTGCTCCTATGGCTGTCCTGGGAACCTGTGCCAAAAAATCCACATTGGTCAGCTTGTACTCTTTGCAGAGTCGCTTCAGCGATACAGTAGCAGGGCCATTGCCCACAAAACGAAATAGGATGGGATCATCTTGCATGAGTTTAGCTGTCTCCACAATGATATCAAGTCCCTGAGCCAAGCCCACGTTTCCGGCAAAGACCGCAGTAAACACGCCGTTGGGATCCTTGGTAAGAGAAGGATTGTAGGAAGCCAGAATATCAGCATCGACTCCATTGAAGCTCACTAAAACCTTATCCGCCTTGATTCCCTTGGAGATCACAATTTTGCCAATGAATCCTGTGGCCCCGACCACAAGATCGCTGGCTTGATAGATGCGTCTCTCCAACCATAAGCTCAGCTTGATAAGCAATCCATTGCGCAGTTCTCCCAGTTCGATGGCAGAATCTGGCCACAGGTCTCTGATTTCAAACACAACTTTACGCCGTGGAAACAACACCTTACTCAGAAGACCGCAGAATGCAGAAAACAACGGTGGAGAACTGATATACATCAGATCATACTTTGGCCTCTTCAGGAGAATATAGACCGAGGCGGAAAAAGAGAAACTGAGATACATCAGAACTCTGGGAAGAAAAGTCTTCTTGGGAGAAGCAAAGATGGGGAGATGGTGCACAGTGGCACCGAACTTTTTTTGTCGGACAGAGAACTTGCCCTTGTATCCGGGAAAGATTACTCCCTGAGGATGATTGGGAAGCTCACAAAGCACATCAACCATATGCCCGGAAGCGACCATTGAG
>JAZHDE010000273.1:0-9658 GCA_036584515.1 Candidatus Cloacimonadota bacterium
GACCGAGGAAAGCAGTTGCAAATCCCCCTCCAGCAGCTTTTGGGTAATCCTGACACGCTCCAGAGAGGAGTTCTCTCCCGCTCTCAGGTCAAAATCCCTCTTCTCAGGCATTATGGTGTAGAGATGACGCTGAGCACCCTGAACAATATCCACAGCTCGGAACATATCCACAGCAGGGAACTTGGGACAAAAAGCAAAGGTTCGCTCCCGCTCCACAGCAGTCTTACCCAAACCGGTCGAAAGGGTCACCACTCCGTCTTCATGCTTCATATTTGTGCCGGGATAGTAGTTGTAAGATTGAGCCACGCCAGAAACCAACGGATAATAGTAGTCCCCATGATAAGAGCCTGCTACTTTCTGGATAATGACAGCCATCTTCTCTTCCCGGGAAGGGATGCGAAGGCTTTCACGGTATTCACGTGCTCCACGGAGATACATGGAGGAATAGACCAGCTTGACTGCCTGGATCAGTTGTTGCAGCCTGATCTCCCGCCGGGGGTGGCTATTGGGAATCAGAAAGGTGCGAAAGACACCGGCAAAAGGATTGGAGATGGAATCTTCCAACACACTGGAAGAACGCACTGCCAGCGGATAGTCTGTCTGTTCAATGATCTGGCTAAGCACGAGAAGGGTTTGTCGTGGCATCTCACAATCCAGGAAGAGCCCGTCTATCTCCTCATCTGTCAGCTCAGTTTTACTGCTGATGTCACTCAGAGTCGAGTTTGAAGCTATGAACCTATCAAACTCTCCTGTTGCCAGGATCGCAGCAACCGGCACACTGATGCTCAAGCCGGGATACTTCTCTGATATCTTGCTATAGCGGTTTAGAACCACATTCAGGAAAGCCAGGCCTCTCCCCTTTCCTCCGATGGAATCCTCCCCCACCTTGTAGATCAGGTTCATATTTAGATCTGATTCGTTGTTCCACTCTTGGATTTTCTCCCTCCTTCGAAACCAGATCAGAGAGCTGAACGCCTCAGTGAGCTTATCCTTAAGCTCTGATCCCCTGGCTTGTACCTCTCCCGAAGAGATATGCTCTGCCAAAGCCAGCTCTGCATGAGTCATCAACCACGACCTGATGTGCCCGTGAGAATAGTGGTAATTCAGAGATTCCTCCGGCACGCTCAGGAGTTGATGCACGAAACCAATCAACGTGGCAGCTTCGCCGCACTTACTGTGATCCAGCTTGCGAAACACAAACTTGCCAAATCCCAGCTCAGTCTCAAGCCATCGCTTGATCTGATGCTTCAAACCAGGAAGATCCTTGTAGAGAAAGTCTCCTTCGCTGGCTGTCACAATATCCCGATACAATGGATTAAAAGACTGCAGGAGGAAGGGCAAGGTGGGACGACGTTTGCGGATATACTGCAAGAGTCTGATCCCCGCATCCCTATCCATATCTCCACGGAAATGATAGTTTATACTGCTTATCACACCGATCACATTAGATTGATACTTTTCATAGTACTCAATTGCCGATTTGTAATCATGCAAAAGGATTACCCTGGGACGAGCCTTCATATAGAGTGCCTTATTGACGTCCTGATGTTCCAGACGGATTACACTCTGATTGAGCTGCAAAACCAGCTCGAAAAAGAGGGAAAGAAACTGGGAGTAGTAAGGGATAAAGGTCTCAATCACCAGTATCACAGGAACCTGCATCAAGGCACAGTCCTGAGGTAGATTCCTACGCTCTTCCCATTGCTTGATCATCGCCAGAAAGAGCTTGGAATCTCCGTTCCAATAAAAGAATTCATCCACTCTCTCCAGCTCGGTCACGTGGTTTTCCACAAACATCAGATCCAGTGGTGCACCCAGCAAAAGGAATACAGGTAGCTGAGGATAAAGACCCTTGATGGTAGAGATCAGCTCCATGGCTATTCCACGCATTGAAGCAAGGTGAATCACGACTATATCTATCTGCTCCAGCTCCAGCATTCTAAGCGCACTTTGCGTACCGGAGGCATGCACGATCCCAGGCTGTGAACTGAGATTGAGCAGGTAAAAATCATCCGCCACCTGTTCTGCCAGGAAGCCATCCACTTCAAAGACAAAACTATCATATAGAGAAGCGATCAGAAGAATCCTATCCACATGATAGGGCATCAGTCCCTCGAGTCTCTCGAGCTCCAGGGACCAATAGTTTGAATTAATCATTCTTCCAGCCTCAGGCTTTGTGAATCACCGCCAGACCAGTCTTACCATCCATCCTCACCAGCAGAGGCTTTGTGAATTCCACATGCACAAAGAAGTCTCCCCTCTGAGTCACTTGCTGTTTGAGAAGCCAATCCCAATCCACAAAATCCGTCTGCGATACATAGGGAATGGTGAAATAACCCACGTTCATTGCCACAAGATTGTGGAAGAAGTGCGTGCCTTGGGAAGCTTCCACGATAAAGTCACTCAGACCTGTCTCCAGAATCACTTTCGCCCGATTTATCTGGGGCCACTTCACAGGAATCCCCAGGAACCTGTCTCTTGAACCCCAACGCCCCGGACCGATCAGCATATAACGTTTCCCGTTTCTGGCCATCTTCTCATTCAAGCGTTCAATCTCCGCCTGCATCTCCACGGTTTTGGTCTTATCAAACCGCGCTGGATCAAGATAGATCACATCGTAGATATCGTCTATCATGCCATTGCCCATGCCATGCTCTGTGTACATCAGAAGATTGGCCTTATCCAGCTTATCAGCATCTATTCTATAGGCATCAGTATTGACAGAGAGCGGCCTGATTTGCAGGATATAGAAGCAAGGTTTATGATCGTATCTGGCATCATACTCCAGATTGACTGCAAATTCTATCTCCACCGGGATTCCAAGGGCAATCTCACCTATCTGCAGCAGCTCCTCCACTATCTTGGCCAGCGGAAAGTGATGATACTTCAGCACGCCGGCAAAGGTCAGCACTTTCATGCCACGCTCATCCAGATTATCTGTGAGCCGGTAGTTTTCATAATCCCAGACCGAGGCAATATACTTCAGAACATCGTGCTTTTCAGCATCACGAATCCCCAGCTTGGCAAGCGTGATCTCCTCTCCCTTGGTAAGATCAAAATCGTTCACCGATAGATCAAGGGCAAAGAACTCCTTCTGCGAGGTACGCATCATTTCCTGCTGGGGAAGCATCTCCGTCTCGGGATAACGTGGACAGAAACGGAAGTTGAGCTTACCCTCCACCACGGATTTACCAAGCCCCAGAGCAATATTGGCAATGCCATCCGTGTGCTGCATGTGTGAGGTGGGATAGAAATTGTAGGATTGCGCCACACCCGAGATCTGTGGATAGTAATATCCTTCTCCCTTGAGACTGCCAACTACTTCTTGAATTATCACTGCCATCTTCTCTTCTTCTGCCTTAAAATTTAGTGATTCCAGGAAGGCACGGGCATCGGAGAGATAAACTGAGGCAAAGACCAGCTTGATGGCATTCATCAATTGCCGCAGCCGATAGTGCGGATCGGAATGATTGTTGGGCAGCATAAAAGTGCGGTAAACACCAGCTAGTGGCTGCGCCTGGGAATCTTCTAAAAGCGAAGAGGAACGCACTGCTACGGGATAGCTGATGTGATCCAGATAAATCTGCAGACGCTCCACCAATTGAGCGGAAAGCTTTCCTGCCACAAAGATATCATCTATTTCCTCATCCGATTTCCCGACTACCGCCTCCAATATCCCATTCGCTTCCACAAAGTTATCGAACTCATTAGTGCCAATGATCGCCGTGGATGGCAGTGCTATAGATATCCCCTCAAACTTGTTTTCATAATCCATGGTGCAGAGCAGAGCATTCAAGAAAGCCAAACCCCGGCCTTTGCCACCCAAGGAGCCTTCTGTGAGCCTGATGATCTGATTCATCTCTGCCAGGGAGACTGCGTCAAAATTGATAATCTTACCGCGGTTCTTATCAATCCGAACCGTTCTGAAAGTGTGGTACAAGAATCTTCGCAATTCTTCCCGGGTTTCAAAATCTTCGATCCTCATCGGCCGGATGCGTTTGGCGATTTGAACCTCACCGTGGGCGATCAGCCAGTTTGAGAAATGGTTAAAGCGACTATGAAAGAGGATAGTCTCCTCGGGTACCGTGAGAATCTTCTCTTCAAACTCAGCGATATTGGCAGCTTCATCGATTACTGCCCCATCCGGATTACGGAAGATAAAACTGCCAAAACCCAAGTTATAAACCATGAAGTTTCGCAGATCCGAGAAGAGATGCTTGGAGTTTTTATTCAGAAAGAAAGCCCCTGCCTCCAGAGCCGGTGCTTCATTTTCTGCCTCAGAACTTTGCAGGATTACCGGCAACTCATGATTATCCTGCCGAATGTGGCTTAGAAATCTGAATCCTGCCTTGGGATCGACCTCTGCACCCACTTTGTAGCGGATATCCGTGATCACGCAGAGCATATACTCCCTGTACTCATCATAAAGCCTGAGAGCTTCATCATAGTCATGCGCCAGAAGTACCTTGGGGCGAATTCTCATCCTGAGACGTTTGTTGATATCGCTCACTTCTTCTTCGATCAGACGCTGGGTCTGTTTCATGATAACCGAGTAGAGCGAGGGTAAAAAGAGTGAGTAGTAATGCAGAGAGTCTTCCACCAGAAGTATCACACGCACTAGACCATGAACCGTATCGTAGGCGACGTTTATCTGATCCTCTACATTCTTCACCATCGCCAAAAAGAGCTTGGTATCCCCATTCCAGAGAAAGACATCGTCAATATAATGCCTGTCTTCCACATGATTTTCCCAGATCAGATAGTCCGAGGCCACATTCAAGAGCAGCAGAACAGGAAGCTCCTGATTCTTGGCTTTGATCTGCCGAGCCAATTGGAAGGGGCCGATCTCACCTATCCGCATCATAGTAATCACCAAGTCAAAACATTGTGTTTCCAGCATCTTTAGAGCATCTTCACCGGTTGGCACGCTGGTTATCCGGGGAGCAGTGGTGAGGTTCAATTGCCGGTATTCACCAAAGATCTGTTCCGAAAGCCTGCCATCCTGTTCAAAGATAAAGGCATCATAAAATGTGGATACCAGAAGAATATCGCGTACCCGTTTTTGCATCAGTTGATGGAATATATCCTCACCAAACTTGAACTTATTGTAGTAGTAGTTCAATTCTTCCATTTTCATAAGCATCATCCTCAAACACATTGACTTAGTCTTTTTTTCATGCTATGCATCAAATAGCTATCGTGTCAATGATTTTCTGCTGCCTGAAGCAGGACTGCTCCGGCTAGAGAGATCGACCAGCATTTTGAACTTGACACGATCTACTCTCATAATCTCAATGCCTCATCTTCATAATGAGGTATAAATGAGAAAAGCAGTTCTGACTCTTGTAATCTTAATCGTTGTAATTCTTAGCGTTATAGCCATACGTCACTATAAGCCTGTGGTGGACAAATCTGAGTGCACAGGTTGTGAAGACTGTGTGAAGGTTTGCCCTACTAAAGCCATCACCATACAAGAAGAAAAAGCAGAAATTGCAGACAGCACTTGCATAGACTGCCGTCAATGCGTCCGCACCTGTCCCCAAAACGCTATCAAAGCTGCCAAATGAGCACCAGATACCTGACCTTTTTCACAGCCATTTTACTGATTCTGGTGCTGCTATTTGCCTGCCGGCAATCTACCGGAACTGAGTATAACGTGGATCGCAGCTCCTGCAATGGTTGTGCTGCCTGCGTTCGAGTTTGCCCTCATGATGCCATCCATATGGATAGTTCCGGCAAAGCAGTCATAGATCAAAGCAAATGCCAACAGTGCGGAAAGTGTGTGCTAGCATGCCCAAACAGCGCTATTTACTAGTAATCCTTGGGCTGGGATTCACCCTCCTGCTGGGTCAGGTGAATATCCAAAACACCAGCGAGCTCTGGTTTAACAAAGATTCCAGCTCTCCTGAACTGCAGCTCCATGACCGGTTGAGTGCATCTTTAGCTACCAGCTCAGGTCTACGCATCGGCGTGAATAACGACTTCTTCAAAAGGGATTTCAAGCTCAACGATGCCGTCCAGAAACGCTACAACAGCCTCCATGCCTTTGCCAGCTATGGCTTTGCTAATACTGCACTGCAAGCCGGAATTCGCAACACTCTCTTCGGAGATGCCACAGATATGGCTTTGTTTCCCATCATACAGCCGATGATGGCCTATGATAAGCAAATGCAGAATAGCTTGTATTTTTCTGTAAGCCAAGAGCTTGCTGCTGCAAATCTACATCTTGAGGCCATGGCCAGAACCCTAGATGTGAAACCCTGGGAATACATCCTTGATCCGGAGACTTTCGAGCTGACCCAGATAGAGAGATCAGAAGACCGTTTGTTCGATCTGGAAGCCAAGCTCAGCTTTGGGCTGGAACTCCGTCCCGACCTGGTGCTATACACTTCTTACCTTCATCACGAGAGTGATCTGGATAACGCTGAGAGAAGTACCCTGGCGCAGAGTCAGCTTGGTTTGAAGTATCAGACCCGCCTCCTGGATCTCACAGATCTATCTGCCTCCTTCGATTGGCAAAACCGCCAGGGAGATTTCAGTTTTGGAGAACGCAGCAACCTCTATAATAGCCATCTACGCCTGAATTATAATGTGAATCCTCAGATCAGCCTCAGCCTGGCTTATGCCAATCATCTCTGTTCTGATCCTACTATCAGCGAAATCCTGCTTATCTCAAACCACTTGAGAGGAACGGTGAAGTATAGCTATAACTACGATGAATCTGGTGCTTCTTACTCCGTTATAGCCGCCAAATACAGCCCAGAGCACGACGCCAGTGCAATCCTCCTGGATACGGATCTAAGGACTCTGAATAGGTTATGGCTCGGCGCAGAACTGCTCTTCAATCCGGATGCATTTGCCCTCTACAGGTTTAAAATTACTTACAGCCTGGGTTCATACAACTCCGTTAGAATGATCTACGAGACGAGACTAAATAAAGCCGATTCCAGCCATTATCAACAGCTTGGAATCGGTCTGTCATACTATTATTAACGGCTTAAGGTCAGTCTCCGGATTACCTGCTCTTCACCACTTCTCAGCTTAATAAAATACAAACCTGAAGGGCAAATCTGTCTGTGGGAATCCTTTCCGTCCCAGCTCAGTTCCATAAGACTTGTATCCGATGAGACTCCCGAGACCCGCCGCATAATCTGTCCGCGGCTGTTGTAAACACTCAGTTCATAGGGCTGGGCGGGCTTCACCCGGAAGTTTACCTTACAATAAGTCCTGGTGGGATTGGGATAGGGAGAGGAAAGAAACAGCGCTGCTGGACTGTTGTTCGGATCTTCATTGGATACTGAACCCAGGGTAATATCCAGTGGACTGGTTTGCCCGGCTATGACATTAACATTGTCCAGATTCTGAGAAATGTATCCTGTCGCAGAACAAATCAAAGTGTAAATCCCGGGAACTAAACTGAGGGTGTATTCACCCGAAAGACTTGAGATATCTGTCTGGTTCCCGGCAGTAACTACCGCTCCGGAAATTGGTGTGCCACCAGTGCTCAGCACTCTACCGCTAATTGTACCATTGGTGATAATGGGTGTCCAGGTAAGGCTCATATCCCTGAAATAGGTTTCATTGGGGATCACCAGATCAACCGGTTCTGTGCCTTTGACAAAGCTGACCTGCTTGTATTTACCCATGTTCGAGGCCGTGGCATTGTGCTCGGTAAACTCAATGTTAAACTTATAAGTCCCGTCCGGCACTTCCGTGTTCTGTGAATTACGCCCATCCCAAGAGACGTTGTGCAGTTGATGACTATTGAGCGACGCACTGGTAATGGCTCCAGTCGTGTTTTGATTTGAGCTGGCTATCCATCGCCTTAAAGTGTAGCGGTAGTTCGATGCCCAGACTTTGATAGTCTTCACAAACTGATTGTTTGAATCAGTAACCCAGATTACACCTGCATTACGAGGGCCATAGGGTCCGTTGTAAGTGACGGTGCGAACACCAAAGGTAGCCGTTCCGGAGCTGGACAGCCTTTCCAGGAGATAGTTGCGGATACTATCATTGTTAAGAGCTTCCGCCACCAAGAGCACGCTAAAGAGAAGCAGCACAAGCAGCGGCATTATAATTTTTTTCATTGGGACATCCTATTAACTAGTATGATCTCGCACTGCAGACTCATCAAAACACAGCAGGACTATCTGCATACACGAGTATAATCTATTATGCACGAATTGATCCATTATGTGCTTATCTTTAACCAACGGAACATTTGCTAAGCTCATCCGAAACCAAGCCCTAAATGGTCCTGGAACGTCTATGCCAGAGGTATTGCCTGATAGTGCCCAAATGGACGTATGAAAGTGCTCTGGAGCTCACCGTGAAGCAGTTGTTCCAACAACCCCGGCAATTATCAAAATCCACCAGGAGTTCTCTCCATTTATCCCCGGCAAAGAGCTCTTCCAATTCATCTGTGAGCAGATTTCCCAGCACCTTATTCATGCAGGTATAGATATCTCCATTTTCCCGGATGAAGAATTTGCTGCCAAAGGTTGGAGAGATCAGATAGGGACATTGTTTCCTCTTGCTACCATCTAATCTACTTTGAAGTCCATCGTAGTACCAGAGTGGGGTCTTCAATCCTTTGATCGTGCGGATCTGCTGCAGGGCTTGCCTAATCTGATTGGGATCCTTAATCTTCAGGATATCATTCTCCCGATGATTGGCAGATTCCCACCTGTAAAGATCAATATTCATGTTCCAGCCCAGCTCTTCCAGGCGTGAGATAATCTGAGGTAGTTGCATGATGTTCAGCGCACTCACCACCACCGTGGCTGTTGGATGGCTTTTATAAAGCCCCTCAAGCCTGAATCTATTGATCTTGAGCATGGCCCGCTCGACAGTCTCCTGAACATCCTTGGCACCTCGTAACTTGTCTGCTACTTCTGCCAATCCATCATAGGAAGTATGAATGCCGATCCCGTGTTTTATCGCCAGATTGATCACTTGATCCTGATGAGCTTCCGGGTAATAGAGATTGGTGAGCAAGCCAATGGCCTTGAAACCACGGCTCCTGGCAATCCCCATTATCTCGTCCAACTGGGGATGCAGAGCGGGTTCGCCTCCAGTCATCGTTAGAACCCGGGTGCCATAGTTATAAAGCTTCTGAGTAATCTGATCAAAAGCTTCCAGCGAGATTAAAGAACCGTCCGATTGAGCGGGGATTCCGCACTGCAGGCAGTTCTGAGAACATAATGAGGTTAACCTGACCGAGCAAAAGAATACCGAGGGTTTTCGGGATATGAATTTCTTCAAGTGTGTAAGCGCCATGATCATTCCTATTCTGTAAGTAGTTCTGATTGTCTTTAGTTACAACCTACGCGCAGAGTAAGTTTCGGACGGGTTCAGGTCAAGAAAAATGAACTCGGTGGATCCAGAAATGACGTCGAGGCTGTTGTATATCTTCTATTCAATACTTATTGGGCCAATATCGCACTCAGAGGATGCTCTTGCCTTACTTCCTCAGCTCAGCCTTGTTGCTGCCGCCTTCACGGCGGTTTCACGGCGGTGTCGCGGCAGGATTGGTTTAGGAAGGAATATGGAAAAAGGGGGAGTGGACTATTCAGCTTTGAGATCGCGCTGCATCAATTGATATACGGCTTGCAGTGGGTCTTTATCCTCATAGAGAACTTGGTAAACTTGTTTCACA
>JAZHDE010000274.1:0-9522 GCA_036584515.1 Candidatus Cloacimonadota bacterium
GTAAAGGCGCAGAGATAGTGCTGGACAGAGTGCGGGAAGCAGTTGCCGCCACCAAGGTTTTACACAATGACATCGAACACAGCGTAACCATCACTATCGGCTTCAGTTACCACAGAGATCAGCTCAAGGCCGAAGATATGATAGTGGAAGCCGATAAAGCGCTGTATCAGGGCAAGGCAGCAGGTAAGAACCAAGTGATCTGCTTCCAGCCTGAATGTCTGACAGAATACTTCCCGGACGAGGAATCGGTCTAAGGGCTATTTCCTCTTTTCCAGGGCTTTCATGAAGTCCTTTTTCAAGAACTTGTTCTGCAGGATGATCTTGGCTCCAGTGAAGATCTGCTGAGGGCGCATGGCACCGGTTTTGATGCTTTTGATAGCCAGAGGAACCAAGCGCCAGCCTTTGGAGAGATAAATCTGCTTGTAGGCTTTGGGCATGAAAGCTTGCAGTTCTTCCGGTTCCATTCCCAAGGGCTGGTAAACGCAGTGGGCAATATCATAATCTTCCCAGTTGTAATGCAGGATCCGATTCTCTTTCTGCAGCTTGTCAAAGAGCTCCGTTCCGGGCAGAGGTGTGAGAATGGAGATCACCAGATAACCCAGCTTGCGGGCTTTGAAGAAATCCAGATTCTTCTGCAGATACTCGGGGGTGTCATACTCATCTCCTGAGCCCAGGATCATATACCAATTGTGGGTGATGCCAATCTTATCCATCACGGCAATAGCTTTATCTATATCATTCAGGTCGATATTCTTGTGCATTCTCTCGATCACTTCCGGTATGCCACTCTCTATCCCTATGGAGAGCAGAGAACAGCCAGCCCGGTGCATCAGAGCGATGAGCTCGGGTTCCTTGGCGATGATGCTCACGCGGGACATGGCATTCCAGCGAATCTTGATCCGTTCAGTGATCAGGCGGTTACAAAAATCCGTGAGCCATTCTTTGTTGACCGTGAGGTTGTCATCGTGAAACCAGAACTGATCAAAGCCCCAGCTCATATAGTCTTTGAGGTCGGTCATCACCTCATCAACTGTACGTTGCCGGTATTTCCCGCCATAGAAAGCAGAAATGGAGCAGAAGGAACAGCGGAAGGGACAGCCCCTGGAAGAGACCAGCTTGGGACTGTAACTAAAATCCGGTGCCACCAGATCGAGAGTAATCCGCGGCAGATGCGCCAGATCGTCCAGAATGGCAATGATCTCGTCGTTAAAACAGATGCCGTCCTGCTGATAAACCATGCCGGGTATGTCCGGATACCGGTTGCCGGCTTCAAGCGCTGCCAGTAGCTTCACAAAGACTTCCTCGCCCTCGCCGCGGCAGATATAATGAACGTCGGTCTCGGTGAAGATCTCTTTGTACATGAAAGTGGCGTGATGTCCGCCGATCACAGTGGGCAAATCTGGATACTTATTGCGGATGTGGATCAGAAGCTCGCGAGCCACGGGATAGGTGGCGGTAACGCAGGAAACGCCCACCATATCGGGCTGGTAACGGCGGATGTAGCGATCGACAGTTGAAGCATCGGCAATCACCACCACTACTTTGTGTCCGGCATCCCGGGCAGCAGCAGCGACAAACAATAAACCCTGGAGAATTTGATTCCCCGAACGCAGTGTTTCCAGGCCTCCGGTGTGAGACTTGGGCGACACAAGCAAAACCTTCATTAGTTCCCCTTTTCAGCCAAACCGGAGTTCAGCTGTCATTTTTCATCCCTGCTGTTTCGGATTATCAGACGTGTTCTTTTTCGGCCAGACGTCTGGATAGAACGGCCAGCGAAGCAAACATATCCACATTCTCCACAATGATATCGGTGGGAACGTGGAGTTTTTGAGGTGTGAAGTTCCAGATGGCTTTGATCCCGCTATGAACCATGAGATCTGCCACCAATTGGGCAGCTTCGGGTGGAACGGTGATGATGCCTATCTGAACCTTTTTCCTCGGAGCCATCGTAGTGATATCCAGCACAGAATGCACAGGAACGCCATGAGCGGTGGTGTTGATCTTATCCGGATCGTTATCAAAGGCAGCCACGATGGTTAGCCCGCGTTGAGAGAACTCCTGATAACCCAAAAGAGCAGAGCCCAAATGCCCCACTCCCACCAGGTAGCTGGAGGATGTATCGCTCCAGTTCAGGAGTTCCTCAATCGCATTGGCAAGTTTTTTGATATTATATCCGCTTTGAGGGATATTGTTTATATTCGTGTAGGACAGGTCCTTACGCACCACTGTCTGATGAAAATCGGTAAAGACCGAAATCTTGGTGGCAGAGACTTCTCTCAGTCCTGCCCGGGCGAATTGCTTCAGAACTTCCAGGTATTGCGGAAGCCGCTTCAGTGTGGTGGTTGGAATCCTATCCATATTATTCTCCTATTCCACGGGGAAGACGTTGATAAATTCCATGATATGAAGGGTGGAAAGAATGGTACCAATGAACATGAAGATCACGATCAAGAGCTTGAATCCATCCTGGGCCTTGAGCATGGAAACGATATCAGCATTCTTGGAAAGATACGCCGAAGCAGCGTAAAATTCTTCCCCGATCAGGGTATAATCGCAAGTGGTGATAAAGAATGGTATCTGCGTGATGGCGTCTGAGGCGGCAATCTGAATGGCTCCGCACTGATTACCGGTCTCCGTCATGAGCAGAGCTTCAGCATTGAAGTAACCCATGTAGAAGATGGTGGCAACTCGATCGCGGATGGTGATGCCATTGACGGCTGCCGAGAAGGCAAACTGCACATCGGAAACATAGAAGATATCATTCTGGTTATAACTATCTGGTCTGCCGATCTCACTGTAGGCGGTTTTTACCATTTCCTGAGCCAGTGGCACCACAAAGTAGTCCACATGCGGGGAGATCAGACGAACGTCAAACTCGGCGGTCTTACGGGCCACCTGAGAAAGAATCATCATAGCAGAGATGGTGCAGGGATCGCCCAGAGTTCCCCAACCGGGAACAAACATCACGGGACGTCCCATTTCTGTAGCTCTTCCCACTGCGTTATCAAGTTCTGCAAGCCCGGCAATGGGTCTGATATAAGGATCCTTGTGACGAGACACAAAGATGCCGTAGAGCACCAGGAACAGCAGGATCAAGCTCGCTATCAGGGTGATGACCTTGGTATCGTCGAACCACTCGTTCTTGGGATAGAACCAAGTGCTGCCGTCTTTGCTGTAGGCTTCGGAGAGATTGTATAGACCTCTGCCGTTGGTGACCAGCATCTGATAGGCATAGCTGCGATAGTTCTTGTCCCGCTCTCTCAGGAAGACCTTGAGCCAGGAGGCTTTACCTTTCTTGTAGGCAGCTTCCAGCACGGCAGGATGTTTCTTGGTGAATTCCAGAGTAGCTTTGTCCATGGCCAGCACCTGGCGAATGGAATCTGCCTTGGCTGTGTCGATAGTAACGCTGAAGAGATGCTGTCCCTCAGCAACCTTGCGTTCCAGTTCCTCAATCTGTCCGGCAAACTCTTCCTTGAACAGAGGAACCTTCAGAGTAGCGCCATAGGCTGTATCTGCATCCACCACCACGTAGGGATTGAGCTTAAAACGGTGAGTGCTGCTGTCATAACCCATAAGGGGTTGATACAGCATGTCTTCATAACTTATAGTGTGGGTATACCCGCGGGACATGCCTCCCATGCGGATGCCGGGAGCAAAGTTCCTATCCAGCTTATTGGTGGAGACCAGATCGTAGAACAGACGGTTCAGCTTTTGGCCTTCCAGCTCCACTCTGCTACCGCTGAAACGGCGGTTGGATTGGTCGTAAACCAAGTGCTGGATCATCTCGTGTTCCGGATATTCCTTGTCTCCAGAGCTCATCACAGCTATCTTGACGGTGATGTCGTTGAGATCCATCTTCCGAGCTGCAGGAAGCTTGAGCTGAATGATCTGATCCAGATAATGCTCTGTGATGGAGCCGAGTTCAGCCCCGGTATCATCGAAGAAGCTGAATCTCACCTTGCGGATGTTGTAAGCTTCATTGGCAGATATCTCATAATTGATTCTCAGGCGGTTACGACGGGCATTGGTGTAGGCAGCCTGGGAAATCATCACCAGTGGCTTCCCAATGGAGATATAGAGGTTGTCGCCCTTATCATTGCGTTTATCCAACACCTCAAAATCCGGTAACGCCGGAATCTCAGTGCTCAGGGCAGCATGAATGGGCTTGCCCAGGCTATAGGCAAAACCGCCACTATAGTCCATGTAGCCAAGCACCAAGGCATATGCCCCGGGATCAATCGCTTCGGCCATGCCCAGTTCTTCCAGCGCTACAGTGTGGTAATAGGTGCTGGATTGGTACATGTTTTGAATCTGGAAGAGTTGACGTGCTCCGCCTTTCCACTCCGAGGCAAAATCCTCTGTGGCATCTGCAGCGGCATTTTTGGCCTGAGCACTTTCAAAGGCAGGAAGAGCAGCCTTGGGAACCAACCAGCCTTCCCACATGGCGATATCGGTCGCTACTGAGGGAGGATTCCACTCCAGACGCAGTTCCTTGCTGTCTGTGAGCAAGACGGAATTGACCGAGGCGGTGGGATCGGGACGGTTATCATTGGGCACGACTTCTTTAACGTCTGCATAAGGCAGATACTGGCCGCGTTCATTGACTCCCAGCACCGTGTAATAGTACTTCTGTCCGGAGATCACATTGGCCAGGATGTACTCAAATTGATTCAGCCGCAAGCCTGCGGTGAAGCTGCTATCGGCCTCCACGATCTTCTTGCTTTGCTTGTAATAATTCTTGCTTGCCACGATTCCCAGCACGGAATAGCGGTCCAGGATGCCAGCCAACACGGAGGGATCACGGGGAACGCCTTTGAGCAGCGGACTGCCCTCTTTCTGGCCTTTTTCCCTTTTGATCTTACCGGGAGCGGTCTCAAAATCCACCAGGGTGGGATAATCTTTATCGTAGAAAAAGAGCTCTTCGCTCAAAACTCCCATCTTGGGATCCACTTCCAAGTGGCTGAGGAAGAAGAGACTATCGGGGTGCACGCCACGATAGACATTGTATTGAATTATGCGTTTGGATTTATCCAGGGGCTTCCAGCGCAGAAGCACGCCTGAACCATCATCGTATTGAATGTCCTCTGCACTGAACTGCATGATCTTGCCTTCTGTGGCCGGATCCGTATTGCGGTCCGAAAGCAGCAGGCTGAAGATCCCCAGAATTACAAGCGCCAGAATGATCAGATATCTTTTCATTTCTTTATCCTAAAGGTCTAACCAGATATGGATTCATGAGCCTGCCGTGAGCAGCTCTTATCGCTCCTCACGGCATTTCATGAATAACTATGCTATTTCAGTGCGCCAAAGACGTCGTTCACCAAGAACTGGATACGACCTATCAATAGCGAAATACGAGCCATAACGGTGAGTCCGAAGGAGGCACCGAAACCGATCATCATATACCATTTACCGACATCGACAAATTTGCCATAGACACCTGTATGAGCCTTCGAGAAGAAGAAATACAAGAGCACAGCAATGGTTCCGATGAAGATCAGAGCCAGGTTAACGCTTTCCAGCGGCACCATCGCCTGACGCATCTGCACCAGGATGAAAGTATGCATGGAAAGAGGAACGCTGGCACCGACGCCCATCATGGAAAAGGCGATGGGGTAGCGGGACAACCAGCTCAGTTTACGGTTGAAACGAAGGATATAGAAGATACCCATAATGGCAGGGATAATCAAGATCCACTGTTGCTTCAGAATCAGAGGCTGATAGAGGAAAGGAATGAACACACGGGTATAGGTCAGCACCAATCCGTATCCCAGAGAGATACCCACCAGAAGCTGTTCCGCCATCTGATAGAAAGGATTGTCCTTATACAGGAACGAGAAGATACACAGTGTGAAGAATGCTCCGACCAGGTTACTAAACAATTCAAATGACATTATTCCCTCCTTATTTCTTGGCTTGACGCGACTTGGAGATGAAGTAACCAATATTGCCCAGGATGATAAAGACGATTATCATGATGTGAGCAACGGACTGAGCGTTCATGCCTATACGGGCCACTTTAAATTTATAGAGGATATTACGGGTCATACGATTCAGATCTTTCCAGGCCAGGGGACCCATCTCATCTTGCTGAGCTTTGGAAACCTTGGTCACATCGATCTTGATCTTCCCGTTATCCATGGTCTTAATGGCATCAAAGATAGCCCTTTTCTCCGGATACTTGGCTGTGAAAGCCTCATAGTCCGCAGGGCTGAAGGTAGCAATGGTCTGCGTGGTGATATTGATCAGTTCCTTGGTGGATTCTTCCCGCAGAAGCTCACGGCTGAAGGGACGTCCGGGTACTATCTTGTTTCCATCTTCATCAACCTGAACGGTGATGGGGGAAGAGGGCTCACGATAAGCTCCAAAGACATCGACCAGCTTCTCATACTCGGCAGCACCTTTCAGGCCGGCAAGCATGCCGATGAACTGACCGGATTGCAGGTAAGGATATTGGTCGGCAGCCATCACAGCGGTCACGCCAACAGCCACGTTCAAACCAAATTTGGGTCTGGCATACACGATCCAATAGGATCCTGCCACACTACCGGAGAATTCCACCGCGAGGTTCATCTCACTGTAGTTATTGATACCCTTCATGATGGGCAGGCTCTCTATTTTGCGGCCCTCAGCATCGGTCTTCACGGTAGCAGCAATGTTATCTCCCATACCGATCACGGTGGGCATTGCCAAAGTGCCGGGAATGTAACCAAAGTTACAATAATCCACGCCACTGACGATATTGGGATACTCTTCTTTGACGTTGTTGATGGCGAAGTCTATCATGGGTGCACCGGAGGGCAGCCAGGTAAGCATAAAGACCTTTACATTACGTTCAAAGCAGTGTCTTAGGATGGCCACCTCCATGGGGAAAAGCTCCGGCATGGTGGAAGCATCGTGATAAAAACTCAGCAGAATCGCCCTGTCTTCACGACCGGCAAAACTATCGATCATCTGATACAGATTCTCTGTGGGTGGTGTGGTTACATTATCCGAATTGTAGGGGATCATGAGCGGAATAATGATGGCAAGAGCCACCACGATATAGATCCATCTACGATCAAGAGCCTGAATGCGTTCAAAAAAGTTCATCTAATCTCCTCCTGATCAATCACCGCCGCCCAGATATGAGCGTTCGATACCGAGTAATATCTTGAGTGTGGTTGCCACACTTCCCAGTCCCACGCCCAAAGCGATACCGCGTTTGGAAGCGAGGTTTGGCACATCCAGAATCCACTGCGAGATATCCGGCAAATGCCTGGAGATCTTCACACCCATCGGCACTTGAGCCAGCATCACCACAATGGCTGCCACCAACAACACAGTAGCTTCCAGGCTTCTGGCCCGGAAGGCTTTGTAAGCAGCAGAGGCCATGTAGAAAGCCAGAAGAGAAAA
Source organism: Candidatus Cloacimonadota bacterium (assembly GCA_036584515.1). GTDB lineage: Bacteria > Cloacimonadota > Cloacimonadia > Cloacimonadales > Cloacimonadaceae > PHBP01. Next base: position 7,396 of record JAZHDE010000274.1, read on the forward strand.
CATCGTGGAGCTCATGGGCATCTGCATGTTTTCAAACATCCACATGAAGAGGCCACCCTTCTGAGTTCCGCCAATAAATCCGGCCAGTGAGGTTACGACAAAGCCGGCAAAGAAGAAGAAGCTGTATTGCCACTTGGGAGCCTTTCTGCGAATCTTGGCAGAATGCATCATGGAAAGGCTGATCACGCCCAAAAGCGCCGCAAAGGGAGCCATGGCACGTGCCCAGGGTAGATAGAATTGGTTGTAAAAGTCATCCTGGATGATCTTGTGCGGAGAGAAGGCCCAAAACACCCAGATCAAACCTCCGATCATAACTATCAGTAATGGTACGGTCTTTTTCATTAAAGCCTCGCTTTATTTCGTAGGAAGAATATTATTCAGAGTCGTGATCTTGAAGGTGGAGAGAACACCACCGGCAATTATCACGCTGAGGATCAGGAACTTGAAGTAATCCTGGGCTTTCAGAGTGCCCAAGAGCATCGGTTCACGATTCAGATAAGCTGATGCGGCATAGAGCTCTTCACCGATCAGAGTGTAGTCGCAGCTGGTGATGAAGAAAGGTATCTGGGTAACGGCATCGGTTCCCGCCACCTGAATGGCGCCAATGGAGTTTCCGGTCTCCGTCATCAGCAGAGATTCTGCAGCAAAGAAGCCCATAAAGAAGTTCGTTGCAGCTCTTTCACGCACCATAATCCCGTTGAAACCTGCCACATAGGCAAATTGCATATCGGTCAGGAAGAAGATATTATTCTTGTCATAGGTATCCGGACGTCCCACCGCATAGTGAGCTTCGCGGACTATCTCCTGAGCAATCGGCATAATGATGTAGTTGTAGCAGGGAACTATCAGCTTGGTATCATATTCCGCAGCTTTCTTGGCGACCAGCCCCAGAATCCCCAGAGAAGCCAGAGTGGCAACGTCTGAAAGACCACCATTACCCATGGAGAACAGCATCGGACGCCCCATTTCTGTGGCACGGCCAATGGCATTGTCGATCTCGCTGAGTCCGGCGATGGGACGGATATAGAGGCTCTTCCCACGCTTGGCAAGATGCACAAAGACAAAGACCATAGCAGCAAAGAGCAGAGATGTGAAGAGGGTTACCCACTTGTTGTGATCAAACCAGTTCGAGATCGGGATGTAATAATTGAACACTCCTTCCTCGTTTTGATCCAGATCAGATTCTGTGATAGCGCCTTTGCCATCGGTTCGGGTGATGCGATAGGTCTGATAGCGTCCATCAGGCTCGCGGACAGAAGCTATGTAGCGCATTCTGGAGCGTTGACCCTTGATCTGGTTTGCCTTCATCAGGTCTTTATTTCCCTGATAGGCAGCCAGAGTCTTCTGAACGCTTTCAAGCTGAGCAGTGATCCTGGGCAGCTGAGCAGCGGCCAGATCTGCCGGCAGGCTATCCAAAGAGGCTTTGGCAGCATTGAGCTCGGCAATCTGTGCTTCCATGCCTTTGATGGTCTCCTGCAGATCCCTGGCAGCTTCATCGGCAAAGATGGTGGTGCTCAGAGTAGTCTCCGCTTCTCGATCAAAGACCAGATCTATGGAAGGTGAAACCAAGGTGAAGGCACCCCGGTTATCGCCTCTCTGCAAGGCTCTGGCGCTGCGCTTACCTTCGATGATGGTAACCAGCGAATCCCCTTCCACAAAACGGAAGCCGGCTATACCGCGGGTGATGGTAGTGGGATAGGGAATCACCACGTCCAAATTGTTGTCATAGGCGGTATTGCTCTTGATCATGGTAAATTGTGAGCCACGCAAGCTCTTGCGATAGACCACGTTTTGCAGCTTGGATACCTCAACGCCATTGCGATAAAGCTCACGGCTGGGCATCAGAGCCATCATTTGATCATCACAAGCCAGATTCTGTTCAATCACATACTGCTCGTTGATCCTGGGATGCCAATTGAGGGTGATTTTTACCTTGAAACCGGCTTTAAAATCATAACCGGCTGGAACCCGCAGCATGAGGCTGTTATCCGGATAAAACTCATTTATTCTGGCAAAGGACTGGCTTTCACCGGCCTTAAAGAATTCAAAATAGATGTTCTTGACCTTTTGGGTCTCAGCTTTGTTCAATTGGTAGTTGACCCGCAAGCGGTTGGCACGGCTGTTTGT
>JAZHDE010000275.1:0-8974 GCA_036584515.1 Candidatus Cloacimonadota bacterium
TGAGTTCTTTGATCAGAGCTTTTGCCATCTCCGCCGGAGCCAGCTTATTGGCTTTGCCCAGCACCAGAGCGGCATTGGTGGAGTAGTCGCCAAATTCGGTGTTGTTTGGCACTTCCACGATGAAATCCCGGGGACGGAGGTAATTCAGCTTGTCCAGGGCAGCATTGATATGAGTGCGGAGTATTTCTTTGATCATGATTCACTCTCTTGCTCGTGATGGCTTTTGACCTTGTCGAAGAGGTCGTCAAACTTGTAGTGCTGCCTGATCTGAGGCAGGAAGATGTGCACAATGACGTCTCCGGTATCGATCAGGACCCACTGTCCGTTTTCCACGCCTTCTTTGCTGATGACGCCGAGCTTGTGCTCTTTTGCCATGTCGATCAGGTAGGAAGCGATGGCCTTGTTATGCACGTCAGCAGTGCCTTCACAGACCACGATCAGATCTGTGTAACTGCTGGTTTTGTGAACATCGTAAACCCTGATGTTCTCAGCTTTCTTCTCGCTCAACCATTCCAGGATGGTCTTTAGTTTCGCTTGATCCGTCAATCTATCCTCCATCGGATAAGAGCCGGCCTGCCGCTGTTTTGCGGGCCGGGCTTCAGTTCATATATAGCTCAAAATCTCTGCCGATGATGATCTCAAAATCGGCCAGAGAATACTCGGTTCTTGCCAAGGTGGAGCGCTCGATCCCGGTCATCTTTTGCAGACGTTTGAGGTCCTGAGCATCGCCTTTGCGCACCACGATCACGCTTTTATCGTAGATCGGCTTGGGAGTATCCCCCAAGCTCACCACATCTATATTCTTATCTCTGATATATTCGGCATACTCAGAGGCCAGGCCCACAAAGCCACAACCATTGAGCACCACCACTTTAACGGCAGGAAGCTTATCTTCCGTCCAGCCAGGCTGGTCTCCATGGGGATACCAACCCTTGAGATAGACTACTATCCCAATGGCTATCAAAGAGATAACTATCAGTATCCACCAGGGGAAGCGCCGTTTGGTCACTTTATTTGGAGAGCCGTTCTCTGTCAAACTCATTAGCTTAATCCTTGTAAAGCTTGCATTTAAGATAGGCTTCCCGAAGGCGGGAATAGGCAGCTTCGAGGGATTCGGGAATCACGCGTTCACCGGAGACCACAGAGAGGAAATTGGCATCTCCCTGCCAGCGTGGGACCAGATGAAAGTGCAGATGCTCATCGATGCCGGCTCCGGCTGCTTTGCCGAGATTGAGGCCGATATTGAGCCCGTCACAGCGGTAAAGCTGGCGCAAGATGCCTTCGCTATGGCTCATTACTTCCATGAGTTCTGTCCGGGTGGGCTGATCCAGGTCTTGCAGGCTGCTGTGGTGCGCATAGGGTACCACCATGATGTGGCCGTTGTTGTAAGGATATAGATTCAGCATCACGTAGCAGTGCTTGAAGCGGGCGATGATCAGATGAGCCTCGTCCTTGCTCTCGTCTTTGTGGCGACAGAGCACGCAGCCGGGTTCTTTGGTTCCGGCGACATACTCCAGCCTCCAGGGTGAATAGAGATAATCCCGCTCTTTCAAGTTCTCTCCCCTATTCCGTGAAAGCTTCATCCTCGTGACAAAGCATATAATCCAGTTCTTCGGCTTCGTGCACGATGGTATTGATCAGCACGTTGTAGCCTCTCAGGATGCTGTCTTGGCCGATCTTGGAATCTATTATCAGGCAGTTGGGGCCAATCTTGACGTCCCGCTCGATCTCGGTGTGGCCTTTGATGATGGTGCCGGCGTCGATCTCCACATCCTGCTCGATAGTTACTGCATCCCCGATGTGAATGCTGGCGGGATTGTGCATCACTACGCCGCTATTGAGCCAATGCTTGCGGATGCGATCCAGGTAGATATCTTCCAGCTCTGCCAGTTGTTCCTGGGAATTCACTCCTGCCACTTCCATGAGATCTTCCAACACCACGCTGCTCACGACTTTGCCTTCGTTGTAAAAAAGACCCAGGCAGTCGGTGAGATAATACTCGCCCTGCTGGTTGGTGTTTGAAGTGAGCTTGAGCACACGGAAGAGTTCCCGGGAATTGAAGACGTAGATCCCGGTATTGAATTCACCAATGGCGCGTTGTTCTGCAGTGGCGTCCTTGTATTCCACGATACCGCAGACTTTACCCTCTGCATCCCGCAGGATACGGCCGTAGCGTCCGGCATCTTCCAGCACGGCGGTGAGCACAGTGCAGACAGCTCCGCTTTCGGTATGCTTGGAATAGAGTTCGTGGATGGTTTCCGCTCTCAGGAGGGGAACGTCTCCGCAGAGAATGATGATATCGCCCTCAAAACCGGTGAAGCTGGACTCACAAATGGAGACGGCATGGCCGGTGCCAAGCTGCTCGGTTTGTTCCACAAATTCCAGCCTCTCGTCTTCTTCCAGACAAGCGATGACCGATTCTTTCTGGTAGCCCACGACCACGGCAATCTTGCCGCAATCGAGCTTGACGGCTGTGTCCACCACTCTTTGCAGCATGGGTTTATCCGCCAGCGGAAAAGTAACCTTGGCACGGCTGGATTTCATCCTTGTGCCTTTGCCTGCAGCCAGAACGATTGCTGCCACTGAACTCATTTGATTCCTCCCCTTAACAGGTCTTGATGTAGCTCTTGCATAGTTTTATTCAGCACCGGATGCACCAGATCGGGCTCCAGCTCTGAGAGTAGCTGCAAAGCGAAGTCCCTTCTGTGAAAATCCGGGTGCGGAAGAACGATAAAGTCGTCCTTGTATATGATTTTATCCATCAGTAATATGTCAATATCAATTAAGCGCGGACCCCATTTCTGCTCCCTGATTCTGCCCAGCTTGCTCTCAATTGCCAGCAGCGAGGCCAGCAGTTCCGCAGGCTCCAGATTGGTAAAGAGCTCTGCCACTTGATTCATGAAGGCAGGCTGCTCTTTCAGGCCATAAGGCTCGGTCTCCAAAAGGGAAGAAAGCCTGCCCAGAGAGCTCTGCGGCAAGAGCTTGATCTCTTCCAGAGCCTGGTAAATCAGCAGGTCTCGGGGACCCAAATTGCTGCCCAAACAGAGCAGAGCCCGGTGAAGATGAGCTTCCGGCTGCTTTCCCGCAGGGGGGAGAGGGGAATCCATCAGCGCTCCCGCTCCAGACAGACTTCCACGCTCTTCAGGCTACCCTGAATCGGCACAGAAGGCTTCTCTATCCCGAGTTTGAGCCGCTCAATCAGGGGAAAATCCTGCAGGAGTTCATCAGCAATCCGGTTGGCACAAGCCTCCAGCAGCATAAACTGCTCGGTCTCAAAGATCTGCTTTATTCTGGCATAGACCAGAGTGTAATCCACCGTCTGATCCAGATGCTCGATAAATCTATCCCGGGATGGATCGGTGAACAGCGTGAGAGTCACAACAAAGCGCTGTCCCAGCTTGCGTTCTTCCGCATGCACTCCATGATAAGCGTAAAAAACCATCTCATTCAGTCTGATCTTCACAAAGACCTCCTATTCTGATCCTAAGCCGTTCACCCAAGCGTTTGTCGATAAACCTGAGCAGTAAAAAACTAAAAGCCATTGCCCCAAAAGCCACACCGATACTGGGTAGTTCCGCCAGATAAACAGAAGCCAAAAGGAAGCCGCCAAACAAAAAAAGCACAGGCATCAGAAAGATCAAGAGCGAGCTCAGGATACGATCCCCGGGAGCCACCACCAGTTGCACCCTGTCTCCGACCTTCAGAGCCAGATCGCTCTTCAATTCAAAGACCGCCGGGGTGCTCTTGGCAAAGCACATCCCCCGCATGGTGCAGTCCTTACAACCGCCTCCCCGCACCAGCTCTATCCGATAGAAACCATCCAGAACGGCAACGACCGTCCCAATGTCTTCTTTTACTTCTTCATGCATACAGCGCTCTCCGGATCATCATCGTTCATACTCGCTGCGGATCCGCCGGATCAGCTCCGTGCTGGATATCCCCGCTTCAAAACTTAGTGAATGCACCTCACCGCCCCGGGCCAGAACCAAATCCGAGCCCACTATCTGTTCAGGCTGCCAATCCCCGCCCTTCACCAGGATATGAGGCTCGAGCAGCTTGATCAGTTCATAGGGAGTATCTTCTTCAAAAAATGTAACGTAGCTCACAGATTCGAGAGCTGCCAACAGGATTAGGCGGCGAGAGAGAGGATTGATGGGACGCTCTTCGCCTTTGAGCCGTTTCACGGAGGCATCGCTATTGACGCCCACCACCAGGATGTCGCCCAGGCGGCGCGCTTCTTCCAGATATTGGACATGTCCGCTATGCACCAGGTCAAAGCAGCCATTGGTAAAGACCACTTTCAGGGCAGGCTCCATATCGAGCCTCTGTTTGATGACCTCTGCCAGTTCACCCGGAGCAAGGATCTTAGCTTTGAGCATCTTTGGTTTCCTGCCGGACTATACTATCGACGATCTCCTGCAGATTGGCAGTGGCTGTGCCTTTCTTGCCGCAAACCACTCCCGCAGCATGATTTGCCAGCCTTGCCGCCTCCAGAATATCGGTTCCGCAGACATAGGCCAAAGCCAGCACACTGATCACGGTATCTCCCGCACCGGTGACGTCAAAGACTTCCCGGGCATAGGTGGGAAGCTGCACAGGAGCGGAGTCCGGACTGAAGATGATCAGCCCTTTGGCACCCCGGGTCACGACCAGGTGTTTGATTCCCTGTTTCTGCCGGAATGCCTCTGCAGAAGCCAGAAATTCTTCCTCTGTGAGCGGAGCATTTTCCAGCCGTGCCAATAGCTCCGAGTAATTGGGTTTAAAGATATCCACAGCTTTGTAAGAGAAGAAATTGTGATACTTGGGATCCACTGCCACCGGCAGAGCTTTCAGGCTGCAGTATTGCAGCACCGAGCCGATAAAAGCAGGACTGAGCAAACCCTTGTTGTAATCCTCGATAATCACCGCTTCAGCCTCGGTCAGAGCCCGGTTCAGAGCTTGCAGGCAGAGGCTTTCCTCATCTGTAGAAAGCACAGAACTATCCTCGTAATCGATCCTTAGAATCTGCTGTCCGGCAGCATTCATCCTGGTCTTCAGACAGGTCTTCCTCTGTGGACTCCGCACCAGATATGAGGCAGTAATCCCCCGGGAAAGCAAGGCTTCCTGCAGGATCTCACCGGCAGAATCAGCCCCGATAAGTCCCAGAAGCAAAGGCTCGGCACCCAAGGACTTCAGGTTCAGAGCCACGTTTGCAGCTCCACCCGGACGGTATTCTTCCTTTTCGGCTTCCAGCACCGGCACGGGAGCTTCCGGAGAGATGCGCTTGACCTCGCCCCAGACATAGTGATCCAGCATCAGATCGCCGATCACCAGGATGCGCTTTCCGGAGAAAGCATTCAAAGTGACGAGTGACGGGTGACCAGTGACAAGCGGTGTGTTCATAGACTGATCCTAATCCTGGACTATCCCCAGAGGATAATCACCATTGAAGCAGGCATAGCAATAGCTCTCTGGCTCTGCCACAGCCTGATGCAGCTCGCTCAGAGACAGGTGACGCAGGCTGTCCACCCCGGTGCGCTGTCTGATCTGTTCCAGCTCAAAGCGATTGGCCACCAGTTCTTCCCGGCTGGGAGTATCGATGCCGTAGTAACAGGGATTGACCACCTGCGGAGAGCCGATCCTGAGATGGATCTCTGCGGCTCCGGCAGCTTTGATCAGCCCCACTATCTTGCGGATGGTGGTGCCGCGCACGATGGAATCATCCACCAAAGCGATGCGTTTCCCCTCAAAGAAATGAGGCAGCACGTTAAACTTTTGCCGCACGCTTTCATCCCGGATGGTCTGTTCCGGCTTGATAAAGGTGCGTCCGATATAGTGATTGCGAATCAGTCCCAGCGAGAGCGGTATGCCCAGATGGTTGGCATAGCCCAGCGCCATAAAATTGGAGGAATCCGGCACGGGAACCACGCAATCCGGCCGTATCTCACGGTCATTTTCTGCCAAAAGCGCTCCGATCCGTTCCCGCACACTGAAGACATCCTCATAGAAGTGATGGCTATCCGGACGGGAGAAGTAGATATGCTCAAAAATGCAGTGTTTATCGGTGGAGTGCTGACGGTAGAGCGCCGGATCGTTCTCGATGATGGTGATGCCGTGCTTATTGACGCGGATGATCCCCGCCGGAGGCACTTCCTGACGGTTTTGGATGCCCAGGGTATCCAACGCACAGCTTTCTGAGGCCACGACCACCACGCCTTCTCCGTTCTGTCCCCAAACCATGGGACGGATGCTATAGGGGTCGCGCAGCATATAAAGCTCGTTACGAGTGGCAAAGACGCAGGAATAGGCACCTTTGATCCGGCGCATCAGCGCTTGGATGGCATCGATCACGCCCAGTCCCTGCTCCATCTGCCAGGCCAAAAACCTCAGCAGCAATTCGCCATCGTTTTCGCTATTGAAATAGACTCTCTTCTCTTCCAATTCCCGGCGCACCTCGCGGTAATTTACCAGATCGCCATTGGAAGCCAGGGCAAAGCCAGGACCGTAAAGCGTTTCCAGGAGATGCGGCTGAGAGTTGTAGGCCGTGGCACTGCCCTGAGTGGGATAGCGCACGTGTCCGATGGCCAGAGAGCCCGGAAGCTGATCCAGAGCATCTTCATTAAAGACTTCTTTCACCAAGCCCATCAGCTTGCGCAGACGGATCACTTTGCCATCACTCACTGCCATGCCGCAGCTTTCTTGTCCCCGATGCTGCTCCGCAAACATCCCCAAAGCTGCCAGCCGGGCAGCATCAGGAGAACCAAATACACCGATGATTCCGCACATTAAAGGCTTCCTTTCTTTGTAAAACTCAGTTTATGTTCCGTACCCTGCATCAAACGCTTGATATTATCCCGGTGTTTCAGGATGATCAGGCTCACCACCAACACGCAGAAGCCCAGTTTCACCCAATCCGGATTATCAGAGAAGATCTGCCGCAGGGCAACCATGATCCCAAAAGAAAAAGCTGCCACACAGGAACCCAGCGAGACATAACGGAAGATTGCCACCACGGCGATAAAGATCACCAGTCCCAATCCCAGCTCCGCCGGAGCCAAGCCCAGAAAAGCTCCCGCTGCCGTTGCCACACCTTTGCCGCCCTTGAAGCCTAAAAAGATCGTGAAGATATGTCCGAGGATCACCACCAGAGCTGCCAGCACGATGAAGGGAGATTGCGCCGGAAGCAGGGCTTTGGAGGCCAGCACCACTCCCAAGCCCTTGAGCATATCAAGGATCAGAATAATGATTCCGGTGCGGGTGCCAAAGAGCCTCAGGGCATTGGTGGCACCGATATTACCGCTGCCGGATTTGCGTATGTCCACATGGTAAAAGACTTTACCCACGATGTAGCCCATCGGGATGGAGCCCACCAGATATGCAGAGATGATCAGCAGCAGGGTGTTAAACCAGTTCGTCATCGTCCTTGCTCCTGCCTCGGAAGATCAGTTTGATGCTCACGCCTTCAAAGGCAAAGACCTCTCTGATCTGATTGTGGATAAAGCGGCGATAGTTTTCCGTGATCAGCTTGGGCTGATTGCAGAAGAAGATGAAGGTGGGCGGCTTGCTGGCAGCCTGAGTGAGATAATAGATCCGCACATGCTTGCCACTGGGATGGGTGGGCGGACGGCGCTCCACAACGGTCTCCATAAAGCGGTTCAGTTCCGAGGTTGTGATGCGTTTTTCGCTCTCTTCTTCGATCTGCACGATCTGCTCCATCACGCGGTTGATGCGCTGTCCGGTCTTGGCAGAGATAAACTGCACCGGGGCAAACTGGAGGAAGGGCATCTGTTCATGCAGGTTTTCCAGGAATTTCTTGGTGGTATTGGTCTCTTTTTCGACCAGATCCCATTTGTTGAAGGCGATCATGATCTCCTTCATCTTGCGCCTGGCGTAGGAGGCTATCTTGATGTCCTGCATGGATATCTCTTCATCGGCAGTGAGCACCAGCACCACGATGTCGCATCTATCCACGGCGTCTATGGTGCGCATGGTGGAAAAGTATTCCACGCCGTAATTGACCTTGGTCTTGCGCCTGAGTCCGGCGGTATCGATCAGCATATAATCTTTGTTATGATAGCGGAACATGGTGTCGATGGCATCCCGGGTGGTGCCCGGAATATCCGTCACTATCTGCTGATCGATGCCCAGCATGCGGTTCACGATCGAGCTTTTGCCCACGTTGGGCTTGCCGACCACTGCGATGCGGGTGAACTGGGGCTTGACTTCGTCCTCAATATCTCTGGTCTCCGGGATGAGCTTGAGCAATTCATCCAGGAAGTTTCCCGTGTTTCTGCCCTGCGAGGCCGAGATTGGGAAGGCATCGCCAAAACCGAGCTGCATAAAGTCGTAAACTTCCCACTCATACTTCTCGCTATCGGCCTTATTTGCCACCAGCATCACTTTATCCCGGTGCGGGAAAAGAATCTTGGCTATGCCCAGATCGATATCCGTGACGCCGGTCTGCGCATCGACCAAAAAGATGATCAGATCGCTCTCGTCGATGGCCAGTAAGGCCTGATGCCGGATCATCTTGTCCATGGTTTCGGTGCTGTCAAACACGATGCCGCCGGTATCTACCAGCTTGAAGACCTTGCCGTTCCACTCCACGTCCTCATATTTGCGGTCGCGGGTGATCCCGGCCTCAAAATCAACAATGGCATTGCGCTGACGGCAGAGGCGATTGAACAGGGTGGACTTGCCCACGTTGGGACGTCCGACGATTGACACTATATGTTTTCTCATTTGTTTCCTTGCAACTAACGCTGAGTGTTCCGCCTGTCTGCAGGCAGTGGAAGCGCATAACTGCTTTTGGAGCAACTCTTTTATGATGGGGGTTTTTGTCAATGAGCATGTCAGGGAACAGAGTAGAAGCGACAAGATGTCGCTTTTGGGGGGTGACGAGTGAACATAGTAGAAGCGACATCTTGTCGCTTTGGGGGAGTGACGAGTGAACATAGTAGAAGCGACATCTTGTCGCTTTGGGGGAGTGACGAGT
>JAZHDE010000275.1:9074-9526 GCA_036584515.1 Candidatus Cloacimonadota bacterium
GAACAGTAACAAGTAACAAGTGCTGCGCTTCGCCCTAAAACTGGTCTGCCAATCTCCGAATTGGCAGAAACACTTCGTAAGTGAATGGAGCTTATATAATCAAAACAGAGTAAAAGAGTAAAAGAGGATTCTCCAAGGAGTTGAGGAGGCTTTCTACCGCAGAGGCTGTAGTGGCGGATTCCGATCCGCCATAAAGCATTTCTACAATGAGTTCAGGGCTATCGGGCAGACACGCAGGTCTGCCTCCTCTGGTTAATAGTGAAAGGTTAATGGTGAATAGAGCTAAGCCGCACTACCAGCTACGCACCTGCCGATTTCGTCACCACGTCACCACTCTCTGATCACTCGTTACTATTGCAGGCGGTACGGCGACCGCCCCTACCCAAGCGATGCCGCTCTCTAATCCCTAGTCCCTAATCCCTAATCACTGTAAAGCGACAAGATGTCGCTTC
>JAZHDE010000276.1:0-9386 GCA_036584515.1 Candidatus Cloacimonadota bacterium
CGGGATGTCAAGACCAGGTAAGGTTCTGCGCGTTGCGTCGAATTAAACCACATATCTAACCGCTACCCGGGTCTGATCGCAGACCCGGAAATCCCTTTATATCCCAAGAATTGACCGGAGGGCGGGGATAAAGAACTTGACACTCTTCCCCACTGCAGCTTCTATGTGAAAACGATCAAGGAGATTGATATATGATCAAAAAGCTGTTTGTTTTCTTGTTTGCTCTGATCTGCCTGAGTTTGGCAGCTCAGGACATGCCTTTCTCTGTGCGCTCTTCCACCAAATATGGCATCTCCAGTATGTTTGGCTTTGTGGATGAGGATTCCATCACCTATGCTCAGGTGAGACTGATCCAGGAATTTAAGATCAAGAAGTTTCAGCTCGGACTTGATCTGGATTTCCTCTTTGATGAAGATCTGCATCTGCAGGAAAAGGATTGGGATCAGCTCAAAGACATCCCCGGCAAGATATACTACTTCCGCTACGGCAGACAGGGAGATCCCTTCTTCTTCCACTATGGCGGGATTACTGCCTATACCATTGGCAACGGCTTGCTGATGAAGAATTATACGAACATGAGTTTTTACCCCAGCGTGAGGAACAACGGGCTCTTGATCGGAGGAGCTCCACCCTTGCCGTTTCGACCATCCATAGAGGCTTTCAGCTCAGATTTCTTCAAAAATGACCTGCTCTCGCTGGCTGCTTCCTTTCATCCTCTACCGGATTCCAGCTCCAAGATCTTTGACGGCACGACCCTGGGTTTTGCCGTGGTGACAGACCGCAATCAATTCAGCAACCTGCGTCACACCTTGCCTGATTCGCTCTATCAGGCCTTGGATCCTGGCAGGAAAGATGCGCTAACGGCATACAGCTTTGATATCAATTTCCCCTTCTCGCGGGAACGCCATGCCACCTTTGGCACTTATGCGGAGCTTTCCCATATCAATGGACACGGCACAGGCTTTATCCTTCCGGGGGTCTATGCAGATTTCCGGGTGCTGAAAGTGAATCTGGAATACAGGCTACACAACGATGGTTTCATCCCTGCCTATTTTGATGGCTTGTATGAAGAGAACCGCACGATATTGGAGTATGATGATGAAGGCGAGCCGCAACTGGTGACCATTGAAGGTCAGTTGGAACGGCATCCCGCCTCCTATGGCTGGTACGGTAGAGTGCAAAGCCTGATCAAGGACCGGATCAAGAGTTCCCTGGCCTTTCAATACATGTACGGCTCCGAGCTCGAGCGAGGAAAGTCCCTCTGGTTTTCCACCCGGATAGACACTCGTTACAAGCATCTGGAAAGCGTATCATTCTCCTACAGCAGGGTAAATGTTGCCAGCCTCAATCCAGGAAAGATTGCAGAACCAAATGCCAAGCTGGGCTTCAATTTCACAGTGAGTCTGGATGCCAAACGCAGATGGTTTGTGATCAGCAAATACTCCGAGCGCTACAAGGATAAGGAAGGTGGAATCAACTGGCTGAGAGATACAAAGCGGTCTTTCTCGATCGGCTTGAAATACGTGTATTGAACAGATCAGTGAACCATGAACAGAGAGGCGGGCTGTAGCATAGCTTTGATATAATGGTGTAAAAAGTATTGAGGACAGCGAGCGCTGTCCTCAATGTGCGATTAGATTTGGTTTTGAGGGTTTGGGAGACCTATTTACCTCCCCGGGGAGGCAATCACTCTATAAAAAGCTTTGGTCTGTGTTGCTGGCACTTCATAACTGAAAGTACTGGTAGTGCCGATTAATTCAAATCCTGTGTCCGGAGTGGCGGAGCTATAGACTTCATAGACTGAAGCTCCGGATACTTCAGCCCAACTGATAGTGACGAGGTTTGTTGTAGCGCTGTAGCTGATGTTTGGCTGAGGAGTAGCCAGCACAGCTTCTGCTTCTCGAACTACAAAGTTATTGACCATCAGGTCATTATCTGCATTTTGCACAGTTGAACTGGCATAGATGGCAATACGCTTTCTGCCTGTGAGTCCCGTTAGCGGAATTGTGACATGAGTTCCTGTATGAGGGATGTCATTGTATACATCTGAACTGCCGGTGTTGTTCCATTCCCGGACAATGTTTACAGTAGACCAGGTGAATCCATCGCCAATCAGGACAGCAAAGCGATCGTCTGTGCCGGATAATCCATTGGGATCAGAACTGATGGGGTTACTTGTGTTGTAATCCATCAAAGCAAGATCAAACTCCAGCACAAAGTCATCGTTTTCGATGTTCAGTAGTGGTGACACAAAGAAGCCAGCAATGGATGAATAGACATTAAGCTTGGCTGCCTGATCCGTGCCGGCAACATTGAGCCAATCATCCTGTTCCCACATGCTTGATCCGGCTGCTCCCATTGTGATGGGATCTTGTAAGACTCCCTGATAATCCTCCCATCCGGTGGGGTTGAAGTCCCCATCAAAGTTCTCGGTGTATGGGAAGTTGTAGATTGTGGGATCCGGCTCGGTCGTGAAGCTCCAGACGGGGCAATCAAAAGCGAAGCCAAATTCGTTATGAGGGACAATCCGCCAGTAATAGGTGGTGCTGTAATCCAGATACTGAGGGATATCGTAGCTATTGCTATAGACATTTTGAGCAGCTATCAGATTCGAAGGTGGATTATCCGTACCCAGCCAAAGCTTGTAATAGTCCGGAGCTCCGCCGGTATGATTCCAGGAGAGATCTGTAGCAATACTGGTCTCGGTTGCTGCATCAAATGGAGCTACAGGCTCTGCGGGAGGCGGTACATCAGTGGCAGGGCTCATCAACCAGATATTGGGACGGTTCTTATAACGTGTTCCATCAGTTGTTGGGAAAGTCGTTCCGGTTTTATATACTGCGGTGTATCCGGAGGTTGGGGTATATCTGAAGTTGGGTGGACCTCCAACCCGTGAACCGTCTCGGTTTTCCCACACAATTTCCAGACCCCATTGTCCCGCATAATTGAAAGGCGTGGAGAGTTCAATCTCCATCCAACCCGGGCCATTCCAAGTGACAGTGCCATTGTACACCTGAGTATATGTGGCAACGGCGGGATATCCATCTGTACTGCTCGTATAATTGCTGTTGTAATAGTGAGTCATATAGATACGTTGGTTGTCCATTACATAGTTCGAAATGGAGTTGCCAACCTGGAATGCAATCTTGGTGACCTGGGTTGCATCACTCATTCCGGCTGCTGCAAGCTCATCTTCCGAGAAAAAGAACTTGCTCCAGCCATAGTTTGCATAACCATAGACTGGCACGTTGTTCTGTGTGCTTGTTCCTGTGCCAATGCGATAGTCCCCGGCGGAGAGCATGCAGACGGACAAGAGAGCAAGAACTGATATTAGCAAGACTTGTTTCATTGTAATCTCCTTTATTTGACCAGGACAACCCTGCGGCTATAGTTCCGGTTGTCCGCATTCATCCTGACGTAATAGATACCACTGGCGACGCCACGGCCGGCATCATCAGTTCCATCCCAAATCAGAGAGTTTACCCCTGCGGGATAGTTGCCACTAGCAAGGCTCTTCACTTTTTGGCCTTTGAGATTAAACACATCCACCCGGACAGGACCAGCCTGCCCCAGGGAGAATTCTATTGTGCTGCGGGGGTTAAAGGGGTTGGGATAAATTCGGTTGATCCCGCTGGCAGTGGGAACAATCTGATTATCCTGAGTGGAGACTGGCTCAATCCCGAACCACTCCACCAAGTCTTCCATCAGTTCATAACGCTGCACCGGATCGGAAATCTGAGAGAAGTCAAAACTGAAATAGAAGCTCTTGTAAATGGGCAGATCCAGAGCCACAGCAGCCACACCATTCAGGAGATAGGCATTGCCTCCAATGGGGCCATCCTGGAAGGTAAATGCTGCCACAGAGCCGATCTCAGGATACTGCACCTGATCAGCATAGGTATCCACAACCTCATCGTAGTAGAAGATGCAATCCGGACTATTGGCATAAACAGCGTATTCGGTGTTTTGAGTTCCGATTGGTGAGCTTGCTCGCCGCAGCAGAGTACCATTCTGATATGAATACACATCCGGCCCCGCCAGTCCGTTGGTTCCACCGCCAGTACCGGAAGCCACATAGTGCATGCGGAGATAGGCAGCATTGAACTTTCGCTTGATGTTATCGTTGGGTAAGGCATGAGAATCTGCAGCCCAGCCATCTGAAGCAAAGAAGACATTCTTAGGTTCCTGAATAGTCCCGCTTTCCATATAGTCTATCAGGGCGGAACTGAGCTGGAGAGACTTATCTCCTCCCCCACCGGTTGTGGCATAGACAAAGAGAGCTTGATACTGGGTAGGAATCGTGTATGTGAGAAACTCCTCCCAATTAAAGATATCATAGGTCACCTCCTGTGACTGCAGAAGATCCTCATAAACAGGGAGTTCCGTTCTCTGATAGTCCTGGCTGCCGGAATAAACGATGAGAGCCTGTGCACCTAGGGTGGGTAATATCTTGAAGCTGTAATACACGTTTGGTGCGGCAGCAGGAAGTGTGCTGGCATTATCCAGAACATCTTCCGCACTGAAGTAATAATTAAAGGTCGATCCCAGAGGAAGCTCGGTGACCGCAAAGCTATAGAGATTCCCCTGTATCTGAGAAGGCACCACACTCTGCCAGCCATCTCCTGTGTTATAGTGCAGTTGTGCGGAGGCAATCTCGGAGAAATCCACAATGCTGGCACTCAGGGTGAAGCTATTCTCAAAAGTATTACCTGGAGCAGTGTGCACGATCACAGGAGCCTGTGTATCTTCATCGTTGAAGAAACGGATAGCAAGGCCATCGTGGAGCAGATTGCCTGCCGGCTCCACTCCCATATAGGTGTTGTTCTGCACGATCTCCCGCAGATAAGCCAGACCAATATCAGCAGTAGCGTTCTGAACTGCCACGGTGGCACTGCGTCCACTCTCATGAGGCACAAGTCCGGGCGTGTGGCCTGTGTTGACAGTATGATACTGCATCACAATCTCGCCATCCTCATGCAGGATCACCTGGAACTTCAGGCTGGGTGTTCCGCCGCTACCTGCCAGGAACTTCAGATTGTTCCACTGGATCACGGCATAACGCTCTGGTGCTGTTCCAAAGCTTTGGAAAAAGATATCAGAGCTTCCTTCCACCGCCAGGAGATCATCCCAATAGACAGCAATCAGACCCGGCATCTGAGCATAGCCCGGGATAGGACTCTGGTAGTTGAACATGTTGCCATCGTTATCCCAGCTCAAACCCGGATACTCATCATACCAGTTGTTCTCCGCCAGTAGAAGCTCACCATTGATATCCACATAGGCTTCTGTGTAGTTGTAACCATAGAAGGGGAAGCTGAAGCCCAGAGGAACAGGCTCACTGAAGTTATCATCTCCCTCAAAAGTGGGAACATTGTACATAATCGAAGAGGTGCCGGTCTCGCTGATCTCAATCCAATCAAAGACCGGGCCTCCGGGGGCGTTACTATCGATAAAGCTATAGCCAAAGGCATCCGGGCCTCCCTGAGTTACCCGATAGACCACAGTGAAATCTTTGATTGAGTTATTGTTTGTGGGGTTACCGTCTTCATTTGCCACAGTAAAACTGGCAGTATAGGTACCCAACTCGGTGGGAATCCACTCTTGTGAAAAACTAACACCACTGCTGCCTTCCGGCTCAATCATAACATTTTGGAAAGCTGTCTCGGAATACACAGCAGCTCCGCTCTCATCTGTGATAACACAATTCACTTGCAACACATCATTGAAGACCACCGTACCATTATTTACTACGGTTAGCCCGGGATTGAAAGCTAAGCCCTGATACTGGAACTCGCGGGGTGAACTGATCGCGGTTACCACCAAATCGACAGCCGGTTCAGGAGCAACGATTATCTGAACTGCATCCTCATCACTCTGTCCCGAGCTGCCATCGTGCAGAGTAAAAGTGAGATTCTCCACACCGTTGAATTCCGGTGAACTCAAGCTCACCTGCATGCTGTTGATTGTCACCTGAACGTTTGTATTTCCGCTCACAGTGAGGCTGGCAGTGGCGAGATCCGTAGTAGTAACAAAGGGTGTGAAATCGATATTTAAGCTCTCTCCCTGGAAGAAAGTGAAGCTTTCGGGGAGCTCAAGTTCAGCATCAATGATCAGAGGATGCCCGATCCGGATATCGTCGATCAGGATTCCATAGTTCTGGCAATTCCAGAGGAAACCAATATAGATATTCTGTCCTGCAAAGGCAGAAAGATCCTGGCTCACAAGCTGATAGGTCGTACCAATACCGGTGAGATTGATTATCTGAGTGTTGAAGTTCCCCGGCATAGTTCCGGCTGTGGAGATATAGACCTTGAGCGGCTCCGTACTAATCCAGCTACGGGTATAGAAATGCAGAGAATCCCCTGCTGAGATGGAGAGCTGAGGGGTTATCAGCCAATCTGCATTTTGATTGGGTAGATAGTTATCACAAAAAGCTGCCCTCGTGCCACTATTGGCATGAGAAGCATTGTTCAGATTGCGCCAAATCATCCCGTCTCCATCATCCCTGGTAGTCCACCCGGTGGGAAGAGCTGATATGGAATCAAAATTCTCATTGATCAGCCATTGACCGTACATTGCTCCGAAGCTCATCAATATGATGGCCAGTAGTATTAATCTTCTCATCTTATCCTCACTTGCTGCTTATCAGCGGTTCTTCGATCTGGATGAACCACTCACTGGTCCCTGCGACTGTGCCGCCCAAGGTCTGATTCTCGCCCCAATAGACTGTCATCAAACCCACCATCTTATGCTTATAGCTGCTATCAATATGTTGCAGCCCAATATTTTCGTTGGTACCCAGACAGATCAGTGCCACCTTGCGGGAGTCGTGACCACCCATGGCGATAGCTTTGGCGATCAGTTCCTGATTCTTGTCTGCTTTAAAGCTGATAATCTCGTTGTCTTTGATCTCCAGAACCGGATTCTCTATAATGTCTCCAAAGGCATAGGCTACAGAAGATGAGATGGTACCATTCATGGTTGCCGGCTTCGGAACCAAGAGGATCTCTCCGCCAGGAAGGTTGATCACAGGACTCTGATAAGGGCTGCAATCGAAGGAACCTGTATCTGCCAAAATCCTATCTACCTCGAAGTAGAAATCACTATCCGAGCTTTGGACGTTCAACACCTGCTTATCCTCAAAATCCCGGCATAAGGCTGTGGTACGTTCACAAAGCCTGGGATAATCAATATCCAGAGCTTTCCAGAACTGGAGCTCGATGTTGATGCTGTGATCTGTGAGCGTGTCATGCAGAAGACCAGGCATCATGGCCATGCGAATAGTTCCCTTGGTCAGAATGGCGCGGCTCTTTTGGAAATGACGGTTTCTGAGCTTGATCTTCTCTGGATCTGTGAGCTGGATAAAACGCGCTTCGCCATTGAGATTCAGATACACATCATGCTTGGCGAGAAGGCTGTTAAAATTCTCATAGTCTGCGTTGAAGGCCGCCAGCGAGTATTCCTCATACTTCGCTCTGAGCTGCTGCTCCTCCTGATACAGCATGGTGGTGGAAACGCCCCTTCTTCCGGCTTCGATCAACATCTTTTCCACCAGTGGGAGGTTGTATTTCCCCGTCACAATCAGGAGTTTTTCCCGAGCTTTAACCCTGAGGCAATCGTCCAATATCTTTCCAGCGATATCCTGCAGCGAGAGTTTATAGTCATTTTCCAGGATAGTGTTGATGATCTCACGATTGTTCAGGATATTGTCTTCAATATTTAGACCAATTGTATAAGCCAGAACGTAATTCTTGGCTGTGGCACGATAGAAGACCTCCTTCTGATTGGGCTGATGATCAGAATCGATCTCTATCAGCCCTTCTTCCTGCATCTTTCCAAGATTGTAGTGAATCTTCTGTTTGGTGAGTGAAAAGAGATTTGCCAATTGCTGACAAGTCAGCGGGCTCTTTATCAACTCTTTCAAGATCAGGTAGTTGAGGTTCGTCCCCAGTTCTTTGATCTGCGATTGGCGTTCCAGTAACATCAAGTTCTTAAGCATCTATCATCCTTTATCCTTTTTCTGATAAGGCTTTATGCTATCTTTGAGATAGCTGTTATCGACTTGAGACAAGGAATAGTGATCTCCAACATATTGTCAAGAAAAATTAGACCATTCTGAGGAAGATTACTCTGGCAAGTGGGGCAACTCATCTATAGAAGACTATTCTGACCTGACACATCACCGGGTGATAACCTGCTCTCCTCTCCTCTGGTATAGGGCAAACGGCATCAGAATCCCCCCTCACCTGAGGCTCGCTTTTGTCATACAGACGTAGTAAGGGGCTCAATACTGTAGTTTTTTTAGGAGACTATGGAAGTTTTGCAACAGACGTCTGGCTCATTATCAGCATACAGCTTGTACTAAACAACACCCATATAGCAAGGATGAAAGAGCCTTATCGAAGTATAGCAGAATCATAATCAACAGTATCACAGTTGATTGGAAGAATACAACATCTTTGCTCAAAGATCGTTCTTGACAGAAATGTGCC
The DNA here is from genome assembly GCA_036584515.1 of Candidatus Cloacimonadota bacterium. GTDB lineage: Bacteria > Cloacimonadota > Cloacimonadia > Cloacimonadales > Cloacimonadaceae > PHBP01. The sequence goes on from JAZHDE010000276.1 coordinate 8,493, forward strand.
ACTGTTATACTTGGCTACAACAGTGCATCAGCATGACACCTGATTTAGACCAGATTGTGATTGACAGAAAGTCCTGCGAACATGGGAAGTGATACAATTACGCTCTGATGACGATTGCTGATACACATCTAAATTTAAGATAAATCCTTAAGGAGGATACGATGCCAAGAAGCACACGTACTTTGCTCTTGCTCTTGCTAATCAGCTTGAGCACTCTCGCCTGGGCGGACAACCCCGCCGGACTCTACCAGATTCAGAACTATGACTTACCCATTGCGACTGCGGATAATCTTTTCAGTCCGCTGATCAATCCCTCACTATTGGGGACAGGGTGGTCAAACGGTTTGGGTTGGGCTCATCTCAATGATAATGAGAAGTGGCAGGATCATTATTGGTTCTATGCCAATATGGACGGTCTGTCCTATGTCCTGGAGCATGACAACGGAGTGGATTATCACACTTTTGCCACCGGGAGCGAGCTCTTTGAACAACATGTCTTCCCAAATCTCTATGCAGGAACATCCTATCGTTGGAGAAATTCCAATTCCGGACGGGGAGATTTCCTTTCGTCTCTCACCTATCGTCCCCTTGATGCAGCCTCTCTGGCTGTCAGGCTGGATAATCCCCACAAAGCCTCTCCTTCCTATAGAGCTGGCTTGGGGATCCGTCCTCTGGCACTTGTAAATCCTGCCAACGACTACCGTCTCGAGCTCACAGCGGATCTGGACTATGCCAAAGACGCAATTGGAGACTACACCATCTTCAAGCCCAGCCTGGGCATCAACACCCAATTGCTGGATGGAATAATGTTGGGTGCTAGCTATAATTTGGAGACAGAATCTGCCTTTCTGAACTTCTCACTGCGATCAAAGACCAACGAACTGGGTACCGTGG
>JAZHDE010000277.1:0-9336 GCA_036584515.1 Candidatus Cloacimonadota bacterium
CGCGAGCATCAGATTCGCATACACGGGCATATCATTGAAAAGTATGGTATCACTATATGGCTAAAACAGTCAATGTTTGGATTGATGGACACCATCTGGAAGTTCCCGAGACGATGACCATCATCGAAGCCGCCGATAAGTACGGGATCAACATCCCGCGCCTGTGCTACCATCCTGATCTGCCGCCCACAGCCAATTGCGGCGTTTGCGTGGTCGAACTGGCCGGCAGCCCCACTCCCAAACGTGCTTGCTGCACTCCTGTCGCAGAAGGCATGAAGATCACCTCCAATTCCAAGAAACTGCGTGCCTATCGCAAGACCTTGGTCGAGATGATTCTTTCCAATCATGAAGTCGTGTGCCCCACCTGTTCCGCAAACAACAAATGCGAGCTGCAGACCCTGGCAAACAACCTGGGTGTGGATCCCGATGCTCTGCCCAATATCCTGGTCAAGCAACCGGTCGATCTCTCCAGCCCCTCCATTATTCGCGACGTCAACAAGTGTATCGCTTGCGGACGCTGCGTGACAGTCTGTAACGAAATTCAGACCGTCTATGCTCTTACCTTCAGCGATCGTGGTATCGATGCTCACATCGACACCGCTTTTTCCAACGGCATGGCATCCAGCCCCTGCGTCAATTGCGGTCAATGCACCGTCTATTGTCCCACCGGCGCCCTGCGTGAAAGAAGCGAGATCGACGAAGTATGGGAAGCCATTCTGGATCCCGAGAAACACGTAGTAGTGCAGGAAGCTCCTGCCATTCGTGTGTCCTTGGGTGAAGAGTTTGGCATGGAACTGGGAACAGTAACAGCCAAAAAGATGTATGCCGCACTCCGTAAGATCGGCTTTGACGCCATCATGGACACCAATTTCACCGCCGACCTCACCATCATGGAAGAAGGCACAGAAGTGGTGAATAAACTCAAAGCCGGAGACAAACGTCCCACCATCACATCCTGTTCTCCCGGCTGGATAAAGTTCATGGAAACTTACTATCCCGACCTGGCAGATTGCGTCTCCACCGCCAAATCACCGATGAGTATGTTTGGCGTGCTTTCTAAGACCTATTATGCCCAGGAACAGGGTATCGATCCTGCCAAGATTGTCTCCGTCGCAGTGATGCCTTGCACCGCCAAGAAATTCGAAGCCCGTCGTCCCGAACTGCGTGACAGCGGTTATCAGGATACCGATTATGTGCTCACCACCCGTGAGTTCATCCGCATGATCAAGGAAGCGGGAATAGATTTCAAGGCTATCAAAGAAGAAGATGCCGATGAAGGCATGAGCTTCTACACCGGAGCCGGCACCATCTTTGGTGCTACCGGTGGTGTGATGGAAGCTGCCATCCGTTCCGCTTATACTCTGGTAACCGGCGAAGAGCTGGAAGCCATTGATGTGACTGCTGTACGCGGCCTGAAGGGAACCAAGGAAGCCACTATTCCGATCCCCGGTTTCGGTGATCTGAAAGTAGCCGTTGCCCACGGTCTTTCCAATGCTCGCATCCTGATGGACGCCATCCGTGAAGGCCTCAACACAACCGGCGAATCACCCTGGCACTTCATCGAGATCATGGCCTGCCCCGGCGGATGCGTCGGCGGTGGTGGACAGCCCTATGGCAATAGTATGGCAATGCGCGCCCGTCGTGGCGAAGGTCTCTATGAAGAAGACCGCAAGCTCACCTATCGTAAGAGCCATCACAACCCGGAAGTCAAACGGATTTACGAACGCTTCCTGGGTGAACCCAACAGCCCCCTGGCTCACAAACTGCTTCATACCCACTACTTTGAACGCTCGGTGAATACCGGTAAAGTAGTCAAAGAAGCCACTCACAAACATCACTAATACTGGTCTTACCAGTTACTATAAGCCGGAAGGATTTATCTCCTTCCGGCTTTTTTTTTGTGACGAGTGGCAAGAGTAACAATAGTGGAAGCGACATCTTGTCGCTTTATGAAACTGACCAGAGCATGCAGCTTAATCCTCTGGTCCGCCAAACTCCTAACTTCTCACTACTAACTGAGACGACACCCTCGAGACAAAGCGAAGTATGCCATCTTGATTGCGAGCCAGTCTGGGGAAACAACCTACCTAATCAGAGCCAGCTTGCCACGGGCACTGGAACCATCCGCGTTGGCAATGGCAAAGAAGTAGATTCCGCTGGAGACAGGATTTCCCGCTCCATTCTTGCCATCCCAGATAAAGCGGGCATACTCATCTTCTTCCAGCTCGATGATCACTGCTCCACTGCTATCGTAGATCCGGCAACGATTTACTCCTTGCGGCATGCTGTCGACGGGGAGATTTGAGATCAGCACCGTGCCGTCGAGCTCCGGGCGGAAGGGATTGGGAAAAGCTTTCAAGGTGCCAAAATCTGTATCTGGCTTGTTGTATCGACCAACCTTCAGAGTATTCAGTCCTTCAGTGGTGCCAATCCATAATAGTCCGTTCTCCGGTTCATAACCCATTGCGGTGATCTTATTTGCCAGCATCGGGTCTTTGGGCAGGAAATAGTTTGTAAATCTATCGGTGCGAGGATTGTACATGGATATCCCATTGTCCACCGAGCCTATCCAGATTCTCCCAAAGGGATCCAGATACATGCTGTTGGGTAGAGTTCTCACGCTGCCGAAGAGGCGTTCCTCATCCACATAGTAAAGCTGATTGTTTTCCCAAGTTCCATTGTTGTAACGGTAGCGCTTGATGGAAGTGTCATATTTATACCAATACTGCTCGTCCCACATAAAGACACCGCTGCTCAGGAGCAGCCAGTGTTGCTTGCCCTGATAGGGAGTTTCTACTGTGGCAACTCCATATACAATGCAAGTAGCAATCTCTGAAGGAGTCGGAGTGACCCAATAATCACCATCTGTAGTGGGTACAGAAGGATGATTCCAGATCAACAGTCCTCTGTCATTATTGGTGCCAAAGAAATACTGCTGACCATTGTGATAGGAGTAGATCACTTCCTGATCGGTGCTGTTTGGTATTGAAAAACGGCTGTGCAGAGTGAGATCAGGATTGATGACAGTGATGCCATGATTGTAGCCGGAGACCAGTATCCTGCCTTCTTTATCCACATCCAGGCTTCCAATTGTGTTGCTCACCAGGCTCGCCATTCCGGGAATTGGAGCGCTCCAAGTCTCAGTTTCGGTCTTCCATTCCATCAATCCGTTGGAATTTAGTTTCCACCATTTGTCTTCATTCGGGTCATAAATCGTGATGCCATTTCTCCAGCCCAGAGGGTGATCGCTGGCTGTGTCCCAAGCTCCAAACCAGACGCGGTTTTGGGAATCGACCACAAGGCAATGGGCAGAATCATTGTGCAGAGGGCTATTTGCCATCGTGAGTGTGTGCCACTCTTCTCCCTCCAGATAGCTCACGCCCAAGCTGCCCTTTTTGGTGGGAAGAGGATTGATGTATCCGCTGGTAAACCACATTCGGTTATCCTGATCTGCTGCTATTTCACTGATTTTGGGGAAACCAACGGAGTTACTGATAAAGGATACCCAGGTGTTCTCTATCTTTTTGTAAAAACCATTCCCCCAAGAGCCCAGATAGACTTCGTTTCCGTCAAAAGCAAAGGTAGTGATGGTCTTCTGTCCCAAACCATCCTCTCCCTTAAGATAGTCTGTGCGGTTGCCAGAACTATCATAAACAGAGAATAAAACGTCATCTGGAGTAGTATAGGAGCTTAGATCTTCATTCCATTCTCCATAAGATACCCAAGCATTTCCGGAACTATCAATCCCGATCCCGGCTATTTCTGGAATCCCTGGATAACTAAGCATCTGCCAGTCGTTTGCCGGAAGAGTGAAATTACTGAGGTAAAGATTCCTGCCTGAGGCTACAAGCAGCTTGCCAGATCCTGTCGTCAGTTTAATATCCCCGCCAGTAAAGGGGTTACTCCACATATTCCAGGAAGAGTCCACATCCAAAGAATCCCGATGCACATAGCTAAGCCCTTCATCGGTGCCAATATAGACGTAATCTCCCATTAACTCCAGATCTGTAATGTTATTTGAGCCCAAACCACCGGAAGTGTTATCGATGTTGTACTGATGCAGGATCAAAGGAAAGCTGACACCGGGGAGGTAGTAGTATTCTGCCAGACCGGCTGAACTGGCCACCAGGATGCGGTCACCCAATTCCAGAATGGCATTGATTTTGAGGGAGGGGAGTCCCAGGCTTTCATCCAAACTCTGGATGCCCAATTGATTCACAATGCTGATGCCTTTATCGGAACTGCCCAACCAGAGATTGTCTCCAATTGTGGCGACGCATCTGAGATCGTTTGAAGCAATGCCGTCTCCGGTGGTCCAGATAGCTGTTTGTTCATAATCAAGCCCGGAATCGATGGGACTCAGTGTCAGAGCTCCACCCCAGGAACCATACAGCACCTGAGCATCGGAGACCTTGAGGTCGTAAATATGGCTGGTATTGGTGTGGGTCTCCCACAGCCCGGCTCCGAGGCTAAGGCTTAGGGCGAGTATCAGTAGGCAGAGTGGTATCTTTTTCATTCTTAAGCTCCTGACGCATAAGTATGTAAGCCAATATTACCATCAGAGAAAGCAGCCCCAGTAGCACCAGGAACAGCACTTGTTTTCCGGTGAAGGAAAAACCTATGGCAATCAGGCCAAACAACAACGTAACAATATATACGATAATCGAGATAGTTTGATGAGAAAGCCCCAGATCCAGCATGGCATGATGGATATGAGCCTTATCTGCGGTGAAAACTGCGCCTTTGCGCAGGCGTCTGAACACAGCCAAAACCACATCCAGCATCGGCACTGCCATCACCGCCAGCGGGACGATCAGAGTGATGGAAGTGATGCCCTTGTACTGAGCTTCGCCCGCAGTGGTAATTGCCGCAAGATTCAAGCCTATGAAGGTGGCGCCGGTATCTCCCATAAAGATTTTGGCCGGGGCAAAATTATATTTGAGAAAGCTCAGATTGCCTGCCAGCAGCATGGTGGCAATCGATATCACCAGGATATTGCGGCTACTGATTCCCACTATGGTGAGCACGGCGCAGACAATCACCGTTATCCCGGCGGCCAGGCCGTCGATTCCATCTATCAGGTTAATAGCATTGATGATGGCTAGAAACCACAAAATGGAGGCAGGGAAAGAAAGCCAGCCCAAGTTTATCTCTGTACCAAAAGGATTGGTGAGGTAGAGGACTCTGTAGCCAAAGCCGTAAAGAATGATGCAAAGGATCAGGTACCCGCCGAGTTTGGGCCAGGGTTTGAGCTCATAGCGATCGTCCAGAGCTCCGAAGACCAGGGCAAACAAGCCTGTTATGGCCAATCCCGGCAGAAGCAGACCATAATCTTTGTACCAGAGGATACCAAGCACGATCTGAACCAAGAGAATTGGCAAGCCAAAGGAGAGCCCTCCCGCTTCCGGAGTTCTTTTGTTGTGTATCTTTCTGGGATCCGGCTGCGCTACAATCTTCAAGCGATTGGAGACACGGATATTAAGGGGGACCAGAAACAGGCTGGCAAACAGCACGAAGAGGGTGGCCAGAATAATCGTGAGGGTCATATCACGCACCCCTGCGATATAGTTTTAAGTAGTTTTCAACCATAGATTTGTAATCTGTCTTTTGAACTATGTAGTCCCTGGAGAGCTTCCCCTTTTCCAGGAGCTCCTGCTTCCTGTCCGGGAGTGAGCAGAGCAGAGAAACCAGCTCTTCGGGATTATCCAGGGGGGCGATGTAGCCGTGTTCCGGTTTGACCAGCTCACAGATGGAGGGGATGTCACTTCCGATCACTGGTAGCCCAGAATGCATAGCCTCAATGATGCTGAAAGGCATGGCTTCCCAACGGGAATAGAGGATGAAGGCATCCCACCTGGCCAATGCCTGGCTAACGTCCGGGCACCATCCCGGAAGTAGAATCCGGTCTTTCAGCTTGTGGCTGCGTACCATGCTGCGGCAAAGCTCCAGGTTTTCCCCTTCGCCCAGCAGTTCAAAACTCAGTCTCTCATCCTGATTGCAGGCTTTGATCAGGGCAGAGACCAGTTCCACAGTATTCTTCTGCTGCGAGAAACGTAGGGTGGAGCCGATCTTGAGAGATCGACCCTCTGTCTGACTGCGTTGAGTGGCTATTCCTGCCAGTTTGTGTTGCAACTGGGGCGGGATGGCGTTGTATATGGTGCAGGCTTTGGATGGCATCACCAAGCCAAGCTTCAGGCTGCGGATCCGATCTGAATCATTCACAAAGACTACTGTGTCGCAAAGCTTGTTGCCCAAACCCTCCAGAAACCTGTAGAGTCTATATTCAGCCGGGGCTTGACCTTCCTGAAAGGGCATTCCATGAGAGGTATGGATTATGTAAGGCACTCGGCAGATCCGCGCGGCCAGGCGTCCCAAAAACCCGGCTTTGGAGGTGTTTGTGTGCACGATATCAAAGTGGTCCCGTCTTATGGCATGGATAATTTGACAGAGGGCAAAGATATCCCAGAGGCCGATGCTGCGTTTCATGTGTTTAATGGGTATGTGGCGGATTCCCCGGTCCTTGCAGGCTTCCACAAGGTCTCCACCAGGGGCGGAGGCCAGCACTTGGATGTATTCATCCCGGGGCAAGCCATCCAGCAGATGCAGGCTAAAGTTTTGCACTCCGGTCAGGAGCGGTAGCGCCTGAACGTGCAGAAGCTTCTTCATTTCCTATGGTCTAGCCTGATTACAGCGATGGTATCCGCTTTAACTCCTGAAAAGCGAATCTGATTGCCTTCCACTGTGGCTGTGGCTCCATCGATTTCCACAATCTTGACGTCGCCATTGATCCGGAGGCAGAGGCTCTCAAGATCGTCTCTAAAACTCACGCTGAATTCATAATCACTTTCGTCAATCAGCACCCGGCTGCGTTTTTCCCACCATGAAGATAGTTCTGAAGCTTTGCAGACCCAGCTTTTATTGGCTTTGAGGAGAGCCAGTATGTAGGGATAGAGCTTTGGTGCGTAGTGAATATCCGTGTATGATGCAATCCTGAAATCCATCACCATCGCGCCATGGCTCCGGCTCACTTTTTCCAGATAGCGGCGGGTGAGGTGCTTGGCATCATCCAGAGACATTAGCTTGTAGCGTTTAAGCTTTAAAAAGCGGTCTCTCAGAACGGTGGGGAGCTCCAAAGCGTTGGCCTTTCCACTCTTTAGCCAGGGGATATAGGGCACACTGATCCCATGCTTGAAGCCGGGGCTGTCTTGCAGGGAGCTGTTCATAGTGAAGGCAGGAGAGAGATTATTTTGCAGGGCAAAGAAATCCGGGTCAATCTGGGAATCGATGGTTTTGAGGCCGAGATCTTCCAGCTTGGTCTGATGCTGAAGGATCTGCTTGCGGGTGCTGAGTTCGTCCCGGTTCTTCTTGTCATGAGTCACCAGCATACCGATCTCATTACCGTTTTTTACCAAATCACGGATTTCTTCTAGCAGATCTGTATCGTCCAGATTGTAGTCTATCTCGGCGCAGCCCTGGGAAGCGACAAAGAAGGTGCTTTTGTAGCCTGCATCCCGTTCCATTCTGGTGAACTCATCGAAGTTCCAATTCAGTTCATAATTCGTAAACATGTATTTGAATTTGCCAGCCAGTTGGTGCCAGAATTGCAGCCAGGAAAAATTGACTATCATCATCAGGTCATCGGCTATTGAGAGGATCAGAGACTGCATGTCCCACTTCTGCAAATCGTCCACACTATGGCAAAGCACAGCGGCGGATTCCTGTCCCAATGGCCAATTCATCTTTTGCACGATGTAGGTGCCTCCGGCTTTGCTGTGTTCCCGGATCATGCTGTCCATCAGCCAAAGCATGTTGTCCACGAAGGGAATTTCCCGATATTTGTAGAAGATGCTGGCAGTTTCGGGGTAATAGCCCGCGTCATTGCGCTGCTGGTCGATCTGTTCTTCCATTCCGGAGAGATGGAAGAACACGTTTGCCACTATGTCAAAATTGAACTTTCCGGCGTTGATCTCCAGTTCAGAGTAGTTCTCTGCCGGGTAATTGAAAGTGCGGGGAGAGATCACAGGAGTGGGGGAGAGAAGCTTGATCTCCTTCAGATTCCGCTTCAGCTTACCGGTGCTGTAGGTCTTGGCATCGTAGAGCTCCGCATCAGCAGGGATGAACATGGTGATGTAAAAGCGTGCCAGGGCGCGGAGATCTTCCACAGAGGGCTCTGCAAAAGCATAGATGAATAGGATGTCGTTGTTTCTTAGCTTGGTGAGGTCTGTAATAAAGGTGTGACTGTAGCCCAAGCTGTCGAAAATAAAGCTCATTGCGTGCTTGATTTCTTTCTCGAAACGTTCCAGTTTGTAGTCTATAAATATGGATATCATTCTATCTCTTCCTTAAATAGTCCGGTCAGCAGGCTCTTACGAAACACAAGCCATCTATACCTTTCTCTGTAAACTCTGCAAATAGTCAAGAAAAACCTTGAACTGAAGTGCCGGGGCAGATAATGTGGCACAAAAAGATATGGAGCAAATCATCAAAAGGATCTATCAGTACAGCGAGACAAAATTCCGGGCACTGCAGCCAGAACAGCAGATCAAGGCTGTGGAAAAGCTGCTCACAGAGATGGAATTAAGTGCCGGAGATGCCTCACGATTTCTTGAGCTACGGGAAGAACTGGCCAGGCTGCTATCCTGGCTGGAGCCTGCTCAAAGGGCAGATTTTGCCCCACTAGCAGATTGCGGTGATTTGCAAACAGAGCCATTAATGCGTGCTCTTTTCGCCTTGAGATCCAGGCGAACCGATCTGCGGGATGCAGATATGCTGGTGCTCAAGGGAGACGGCCCCCGAGCTACCGATCCCCGTTCTCTGGAGCGGGCGGGCCGGATTGTGGTGATTCTGGATAATCTGCGCTCTGCCTTCAATGTGGGTTCCATCTTTCGCACAGCGGAGTGTCTGGGGCTGAAAGAACTGGCTCTCTGCGGGATCACAGCCGTTCCTCCTCATCCCAAGCTTGTGCAGACTGCTATGGGTACAGAGGACAGGGTGACCTGGCAGCACTTTGAGAACAGCCTCCTGGCGATAGATCACTACCGGGCTCTGGGCTATCAGATTGCCGCACTGGAGACTGTCGAGACGGCTGATTCCATCTTCCAGGCTCCGGTTCAGACTCCCATGGCTTTGGTCCTGGGCAATGAAAGCCTGGGGCTGGAGCAGCACGTACTGGAGAGGGTTGACAGGGTGGTGATGCTCCCGGTGCAGGGCTGGAAGAATTCCCTGAATGTGGGTGTGGCTTTTGCCGTTTGTGCCTACCAATTGGTCTATGGGAAGTGACAAGTAACCAGTGACCAGAGTAGAAGCGACATCTTGTCGCTTTTTGAAAGTGACGAG
>JAZHDE010000278.1:0-9258 GCA_036584515.1 Candidatus Cloacimonadota bacterium
CCATCGCCTATGTGAGAAGCGAAGATTCGAACAAGCTAGGCCTGCTATTGGATACGGAGTTTGCAGATTTCTTTGGCTAAAACTGCCATTAGTCGTGCCTTGGAGCTGCCTTGCTGCTTCACAAGCGCTTTCAGGACTCTCCCTTCACTCTCTTGTCACGCGTCACTGTTAATAGGGGCAAGATCTCGCTTCCACTTTGAGCTTTTCCAAGAAAAAGCTTGACTCCACTCTCTTGACAGATTGCTTTGGGAGCATAGTAAAAAGTTCTCGAAAAGGAATTGGAAATGGTAGGTATTGTTCTATCTTACACCACGATAGGGATAGATGCGCTGCAGATCTCCGTGGAATCCGATCACGAAGGCAGCATGCAATCGGCGGTCAATATCGTGGGGCTGGCCTCAAACTCTGTTAAGGAGAGCAAGGACAGGGTCTTCACTGCCCTGCGGAACAGCGGTCTCAGCATTGTAACCTCGCGTTACACCATCAATCTGGCTCCTGCCGATATCAAAAAAGATTCTTCTGCTCTGGATCTGCCCATCGCCATTGCTGTGGTGATGAATAACGAGCTGATCCAACGCAGTTCCCTGAAAAAGGTGGCGATTATCGGTGAACTCTCGCTGGATGGCAATGTGCGTCCTGTGGATGGCGTTTTGCCGATCGCAATCGCTGCCAAGCGGGATAAGGTGGACGTCCTGATCGTTCCTCACGAGAATGCCGAGGAAGCAGCGATCATAGACGGTATCGCGGTGATCCCGGTAACTTCGCTTTTTGAAACCGTGCAATATCTTCGGGGCGAGATTCGCATCCCGGAAGCCAGAGTGGATAGAGCCAGTATCTTTCAGGTGCTAAACGACTTTCCTATAGATATGAACGACGTGAAAGGGCAGTTCCAGGTGAAGCGTGCCCTGGAAGTGGCTGCCGCGGGCGGGCATAACCTCCTGATGCTGGGACCTCCCGGCTCGGGAAAGACCATGCTGGCGCGCCGGGTACCGACTATCCTGCCGGAACTCACTCTGGACGAAGCTTTGGAAGCCACCAAGATTCACTCTGTGGCCGGTTTTTCCAAGAACTTCAAGAATGGAATTCTCACCACCAGGCCCTTCCGCAGCCCTCATCATACTATTTCAGAAATCGCTCTCGTGGGCGGTGGAGCCTTCCCCAAACCGGGAGAGGTAAGTCTTTCTCACAGGGGGATTTTGTTTTTGGATGAGCTGCCCGAGTTTAAGCGTGGTGCCCTGGAAGTGATGAGGCAGCCCATGGAGGATGGGGTGGTGACGATCTCCCGAGCCATCCAAAGCCTCAGTTTCCCGGCTGAATTTATGCTGATTGCCTCCATGAATCCCTGTCCCTGCGGCTATTTTGGTTCAAACATCCCCAATCATGTCTGCAGTTGTGCGCCCACCATGATCCAGCGTTACCGCAGCAAGATCTCCGGACCCTTGCTGGATAGGATTGATCTGCATGTGGAGGTCGCCAATGTGGCCTATGCCGATCTGGCTTCTCTACCAACCGGGGATTCTTCTGCCACGATCCGGGCCCGGGTAAACAAGGCGAGACAGATTCAGTTGGAACGCTTTGCCAAGGAGAGCTTCTTCTGCAATACTCAGATGAATTCCAAAGCCCTGCGCAAGTATTGCGTGCTGGATGATGATTGCCATGCCCTGCTGCAGAATGCCATAGATAAACTGGGCTATTCCGCCCGGGTTTTTGACCGGATTCTCAAGGTCTCCAGAACCATTGCCGATCTGGAAGGCTCGAGCGGAATCAAAGCGGAACACATCTCGGAAGCTATCAGCTACCGCAGTCTGGATAGAAAATATTGGAGCTAGGAACAAGATTTCTGTTCCCAGCTCCAAAGTTCTGGTTCAAGGCGGTTTTTAGAACAATCCGCTGATATTGCCGTCACTCTCGACGTCGATGGTTTCGGCGCTGGGATGCTTTGGCAAGCCGGGCATCCGCATGATATCACCGGTGATGGGAATCAGGAATCCTGCTCCGGAGGCGATTACGATCTCACGAACGGTCACCAGGAAATCTTTGGGACGTCCCAGGAGCTCCGGATTGTCCGAGAGAGATTTCTGGGTCTTGGCAATGCAGATGGGGAGCTTGTCATAACCGTATTTGTAGATCTTCTTCAGGTCAGCTTGAGCATCTGAGGTGTAATCCACCTTCTGGGCACCGTAGATTTCTGAAGCGATGGTGTAAATCTTATCTTCGACAGGGCTATCCCAGCTGTAAAGACCTCTGTATTGACAGCTGTCATCATCCACCATGTTGATCACATGCTGAGCCAGTTCCAGCCCACCTTCTCCGCCTTTGGCGTGGTATTCCACCACTGAGACCGTAAAACCGCTGGCTTTCACAAAATCCACTACAATCCTGATCTCTTCATCGGTATCGGTGGGGAAGCGATTGATGGCAATGATGGACTTCATGCCAAATTTATCGATGTTTTCCATGTGTTTGGCGAGATTGGGCAGACCCAGTTCCACAGCCTTGGGATCCGGATGGGCAATTTCTTTGAGCTTGGCACCACCGTGAAGTTTTAGAGCTCGGATAGTGGCAACCAGCACCACGGCGTCGGTGCAGAACTTCCCATATTTGCAGACCAGATCAAAGAACTTCTCGGCTCCCAGATCAAAGCCAAAGCCCGCCTCTGTAACCACATAGTCCCCCAGGCTGAGGGCTGTGCGGGTGGCAATCACGCTATTGGCACCCTGGGCGATATTGGCAAAGGGACCGCCATGCACAAAAGCAGGAGTGTTTTCCGTGGTTTGCACCAGATTGGGCTTGAGAGCATCCTTGAGCAAGGCCGTGATGGCTCCTTCGAAGCCCAGTTGTCCCACCTTGACCGGCACACCACCATAAGTGAAGCCCACCGTGATATTGGCGATCTTTTCCCGCAGTTCATCCATATTGTTGGAAAGGCAGAGGATAGCCATAATCTCGGAAGCAGGAGTGATATCAAAACCATCTTCTCTGGGGAAGCCTTGCTTGGAGCCTCCCAGACCGATGATAATCTTACGCAGCATGCGGTCATTCACGTCCACGACCCGTTTCCAGGTGATCCTGCGGGGATCGATCCTAAGCTCGTTGTCGTAATAGACATAATTATCCAGGAGCGCTGCCAGAGTGTTGTTGGCGGCGGTCACAGCATGAAAATCCCCTGTGAAATGGAGGTTAATATCTTCCATAGGCAACACTTGAGACCAGCCTCCGCCTGCTGCTCCGCCTTTGATGCCAAAGACAGGACCCAGAGAGGGCTCTCTGATAGTGGCGATGGCTTTCTTGCCCAGGCGGTTAAGAGCCTGAGCCAAGCCTATCACCGTGGTGGTTTTACCTTCTCCGGCGGGTGTGGGTGTGATGGCGGAAACCAGGATCAGCTTGCCGCCAGGATTCTTGGGGAGATTAAGCAGGGTTTTGTATCTCACCTTGGCCTTGTAATCTCCATATTGGTCTATGTCATCGGGCTTTAAGCCGATCTTTGCTGCAATGTCTGTGATATGCTCCATCTTTACCGAACGGGCAATTTCCAGATCGTTCATGGTTCATTCCTCCTCATTGGGGTTTTTTATCCTCGAGACTGCAGGATTGGGTTCATAACCTTGTAACTTTGGCACAATCTCTTTCAGATAATATCAGCTTTAGAGCAAAAAAAGCCAAGAGAATCAGCAAAAGGAGCCAAAGCTGCCACATACCCGAGGAAATAGCTTTACTAAAAAACAGCCCCGTAAATAATGTAATCTGGGAGCGGATAGGATTGATGCTAAGAATAGGTTTTTTAGCTTCTTGCACCCAGCGCTGCCACTTGTGAGTTAACTAGTAAAAAAACATAGAAGGAAAATGCCATGGATATTCCCAAGCCCATAATCAAGCTCAGACAAGCCCGTGAAGAGGCCATGCTGGGTGGCGGACAGAAGCGTATCGATGAACAGCATGCCAAAGGCAAGCTGACTGCTCGCGAACGCATTGAACTGCTGGTGGATACGGACAGCTTTGAGGAGTTTGACCTCTTCGTTCAGCACCAATGCACCAATTTTGGTATGGAAAAGTACAAGCACTCCGGCGATGGAGTAGTGACCGGTTCTGCCACCATCAATGAACGTCTGGTCTATATCTTTGCCCAGGATTTCACTGTCTTTGGCGGCTCACTCTCCAAAACTTATGCGGAGAAGATCTGCAAAGTGATGGATATGGCGCTCAAGAACGGCTGTCCCCTGATCGGTCTGAACGATTCCGGCGGTGCCCGCATCCAGGAAGGGGTGGACGCTCTGGCCGGATATGCAGAAATCTTTTGGCGCAACGTGATGTCCAGCGGTGTGATCCCTCAGATCTCCGCCATTTTGGGACCCTGCGCCGGTGGAGCGGTTTATTCCCCTGCCATCACAGACTTTGTGATCATGGACAAGAAGAGCAGCTATATGTTTGTGACTGGACCCAAGGTAGTGAAAACAGTTTTGAACGAGACTGTGAGCACCGAAGATTTGGGCGGAGCTTCCGTGCATGCCTCCAAGAGCGGTGTGGCACACTTTGTTTCCAATAGCGAAGAAGAAGCCATCCTGATCGTGAAGAAGCTGCTCAGCTATCTGCCTTCCAACAACATGGAAGATCCTCCCTACTTCCCCACTCATGATCCCATCAACCGCATGTGTGAGGATCTCAATGATCTGGTGCCGGATAATGCCAATAAACCCTACGATATGCTGGATCTGATCAATTGCATCGTGGACGACGGAGAGTTTCTGCAAGTGGCGACCAGCTTTGCCCAGAATATCCTGGTCGGTTTTGCCAGGATGAATGGCCATCCCGTGGGCATCGTTGCCAATCAACCCAAGGTTCTGGCCGGTGTGCTGGATATCAATGCTTCCATCAAAGGCGCCCGCTTTGTGCGTTTCTGTGATGCTTTCAATATCCCTCTGATCGTCCTGGAAGACGTTCCCGGCTTCCTGCCCGGCACTTCTCAGGAGCATGGCGGCATCATCCGCAACGGTGCCAAGCTGCTCTATGCCTTTGCCGAAGCCACAGTTCCCAAGATCACCGTGATCGTCCGCAAAGCCTATGGCGGCGCTTATTGTGTGATGAATAGCCGGCACATGCGGGCTGATCTGGTCTATGCCTGGCCCACTGCCGAGATCGCCGTGATGGGTCCCAAAGGTGCGGTGGAAGTGATCTTCCGCAAAGAAGCCATGGCCTCTGAAGATCCCAAGAAGACCCTGCTGGAACGGGAAGAGGAATACAGAGACAAATTTGCCAACCCCTTCAATGCGGCAGAACGCGGCTATATCGACGATATCATCGAGCCTGCCCGCACCCGCTTCAGGTTGATCCGGGCATTGGAAATGCTTGCCAACAAACAGGATAGCATCCCTGCCCGCAAGCATGGCAACATCCCGCTTTAGGTTTTGATTATGAAACATCTCTATCTCATCTTGCTGCTCTGCCTGCTGGGTAGTCTTTGGGCCCAAGTCCCGGAGACCGTGCCGGCGGCTGCAGACAGCGTTATTCAGCAGAGAAATCTGGAAATCCTGGATGAGTTTGGCATCAGAGAGACTTCCACGCTCAATGAAGTCGCTGCGATCCTGGACGTGGCAGATATGAGCCGACTGAAGGAAATCATGGGTCTGGAGCCGGAAAACCGGGTGCTGGACAATCGCAGCCTACGTCAGCTCTCTCTGCGTCCCTACGACGTCTTTTTGGCTTCTCAAACTCTCAACTACGGCTTTTCCGAGCTGAACACCCTCAGCGAAGTGGCAGAGCGTCTGAATATGCCCATCAAAAAGTTTAAGAGCATGCTGGGCGAGCCCTTTGATCCGCTTTCTTCCAGAGACGACAAGCGCTCTTTACAATCTCTGGACCTCGAGCCAGGAAAGATTATGGAGATCAAGGAAAGCTTTGAAGAAGACCTGGTGCCCTATGGCTTCAGCCTCACTCTGGTGGGTATGCTGGTAGTTTTTTCTGCTCTGCTGATCACCTCCATCGTCATCAGCCAGATGATTCATCTCAACTCAAAAAAGAAGAAGGCGACCCCGGTGATCAAGGTCTCATCCTCCGGCAAGGTAATCAAAAGTGCCCCCAATACCAGCCAGGACATCGTTGTAGCCGCCATCACTGCCCTCTTTATCTATGAGAATACGATCAAAGAACGCCGTCGTATCCAACTCACCTTCAACCGCACCAAAACCAACCAATGGCGGAGCAGTTCCATGCTGCAAATGCCAAATCGGGAATTCTTCCAGAAAAGGAGCTAAGTAAATGAAAACCTTTAAATTAACTATAAATGGCGACAAATACGAGGCCAAGATCCTCGAATACAACGGCATCACCGCCAAAGTCAATGTGAATGGCAATGACTTCCTGATCGAAATTGAAGACGATCATCCCCAAGTTTTACCGAAGCTGGAACAAGATAAGGCAGTGCCCATCGCTCCTGCCATGACTGCTGCCAAAGACGCCTTCACCGGTGAAGTTCGTGCCCCTCTGCCGGGTGTGATCTTCTCCATCCCGGTCAAAGAAGGTGATAAAGTGAAGCGAGGTCAGGCCATCATCGTGATCGAAGCCATGAAGATGCAATCTGAGATCGCCTCTCCAGTGGATGGGATCGTGAGCAAAATTAAGGTGAAAGAGCGCAATCCGGTGCAGGAAGGCGATCTGCTCATGATCTTGGAAAGCGAAGAGATCAAAGAAGCTCCCGCTCCCACCAGAAACCACCGCCAAAACGCTCAGTCTTGCCCGGAGCCGGTCAAACAAGCTGCCGACGGCATCCTGAGAGCTCCCATTCCCGGTGTGATTCTGGACATCCTGGTCAAAGCCGGAGATATGGTGGATGCCGAGCAGACCGTGCTGATCCTCGAAGCTATGAAGATGGAATCCGAGATTCACAGCAACAGGCGCGGAAAAGTGAAGAAAGTCTATGTAAACAAGGGCGATTCAGTGCAAGAAGGCGATCCTCTCCTGGAACTGGAGGTCTAGCCACATGCAAGAATTGATGCAATTCATCCAGACCACAGGGTTCCTGAATATCCATCTCAGCAACCTACTAATGATCTTTTTTGGTTCGATCTTCATCTGGCTGGGGATCAAAAAGGAGTTTGAGCCCCTGCTGCTGGTGCCGATCGGCTTTGGCATGATTTTGGGCAATATGCCCGGACTTTCCGAGCAGGGACTTTCCATCGATAGCCCGGGCAGTGTGCTCAGTTACCTCTACTTTGGAGTAAAAACAGGCGTCTATCCCTCCCTGATCTTTTTGGGAATTGGTGCCATGACGGATTTTTCCACCCTGATTGCCAATCCCAAGCTGATCCTGCTGGGAGCGGCAGCACAATTTGGCATCTTTGCCACCTTCATTGGCTCCATCCTGCTGGGATTCAACGTATTGGAATCTGCTTCCATCGGCATTATCGGTGGCGCAGATGGCCCCACCTCCATCTATCTGGCTTCCCGCCTTGCCCCCCATCTTCTGGGTCCCGTGGCCTTGGCTGCCTATTCCTACATGTCTTTGGTACCAGTGCTTCAGCCCCCTATCATGCGGTTGCTCACAACCCAGAAAGAGCGCACCATCCGCATGAAATCCCCCAGAATAGTTTCCCAGAGAGAAAGAATTCTCTTTCCGCTAATCTGCTTCATTGTGACCGCCCTGATCGCTCCGGGCTCCATGATCCTGCTTGCCATGCTCTTCCTGGGTAATCTGCTCAAAGAAAGTGGAGTTACAGAAAGGTTAGCAGTCACCGCCCGCAGTTCCCTCATCGATATCGTAACCGTGCTGATCGGCTTGACCGTGGGGGCAAAAACCTCCGGACAGGTCTTCCTCACCACCGCTTCCATCCGGATCTTTGTGCTGGGTGCGGCAGCCTTCTGCGTTGCAACTGCTTCAGGTGTGCTTTTTGCCAAGCTGATGAACCTCTTTACCAAGGACAAGATCAATCCGCTGATCGGTAACGCCGGTGTCTCCGCCGTGCCAATTGCCGCCAGAGTTTCTCAGATCGAAGGTCAAAAGTATGATAAGAATAACTTTCTTATCATGCACGCCATGGCTCCCAACGTGGCTGGCGTGATCGGCTCTGCCGTGGCCGCCGGTGTGCTGCTGGGGATATTGGGGAATTGACATTAGGGATCAGTGAACAGTGAACAGAGAGTGGTGGCGTGGTGACAAACGGCTTCGCCGAGTGAACAGTGAACAGTGAATAGAGAAGCAGGTGTGGAGCTGGGAACAGCGGCATACCTCTTCTCACCATTAGCTTTTCACTATTAACTTGTAGGGGCAGACTGTGTGTCTGCCCGCTTTTACAAACCCCGCCATGGGTAACATTACACCCCTTCTGGGCTTTCGGGCAGACACGCAGTTCGCCACTACTACCTGAAAGAGTAACAACGGAACTCAGCCTGTTGACAAAGTCTATAACATCACCAAGTTTTATCCACAATCGGAACCCCCGGTAGGGGGTGAAATTCCATAGCCAGGGGTGTAAACCCCTGGTATGGTATTAGATAGTGTTCAGTTAAACAATATCAATACCCCCAGCCTTGAAAACAAATGTTTTCAAGGCTGGGGGTATTGATTAGAACAAAGTAACCTCACCAACGTTAATTTTCCGAGGAGCTTACGCACCCTCGCTA
Organism: Candidatus Cloacimonadota bacterium; assembly: GCA_036584515.1. Taxonomy (GTDB): domain Bacteria; phylum Cloacimonadota; class Cloacimonadia; order Cloacimonadales; family Cloacimonadaceae; genus PHBP01. Next base: position 8,614 of record JAZHDE010000278.1, read on the forward strand.
TGATCTTTCGCCCGCAAGTGGCTCTGTCATCAGGCTGCGCTCCTCCGGAGCTTGCGGGCAGACACACAACTCTGCCTCTTCTGGTTAATAGTGAAAAGTTAATGGTGAATAAAGGCGCAGCTGTTGTCTCCCAGCTATGCAGCTTAACTGACTTGTCACTTGTCACTCGTCACTTCCATAAAGCGACAAGATGTCGCTTCCACTCTGGTCACTTGTCACTCGTCACTCCCCCATGTCTCCCGGAGTCTTCGCCGTGTCTTCGCCGTGTCTTCCCGAGCACTTTGCTCCGGAAGAGTCCTGCAAGACTCGGCGAAGACTCCGCCAGACACAGGAGGGATATTGGCACTGAACGATAGCCAGCAGATCCGGAGAACCCAAAGAGCTTCAGATAGATATCTGTGGAAAAAATGCATCTATACTTTCAGAGATTGCCCCGAAATGGAGCTACTAACGCTTGACACGGAAGGAAGATAAGCTACACTAACTATAGCGATTCTAAACTGCGAGGTGAGTGTTATGAAATATTGTGCTGCCCATAACAGTAAAAGTCCACACACAATAGTCTTATTCATAATTCCTCCTGTTTTATGTAAGATATTTTCCTACTTGCCAATACTCCTCCATCACCCACCAGATTCAAGATAT
>JAZHDE010000279.1:0-9201 GCA_036584515.1 Candidatus Cloacimonadota bacterium
ATGGAAAAAGCCATAATGGGGAGCTCAAACTTCACTGTGAACGGCCTCGGTTTGGGCACCAGCCCAAACATCGAGCTCAATCTGGAAGTTACAGATGATAGAGATCGTAAAGAACTCCTGAACTGGTTTGAAGATATCTGGAACGATAAATCCGGCCTGGTGAGAGACGTCAAAGAGGATGTGCTCAAGTATCTTCAGCAGCTCTATGCCAACAACTCTCCAGAATTTATCTATTACAAAACCCTTTACCATCTCTTTGAGCAATATTTGGATGAACAGGGAGATGTGAACGTCCTCTCCGCTCAAGCCGGACTTTACGAATCTCAAATCTGGAATACCCTCTATGACTTTCAGAAGGATGCGGTGAGAGGCATTATCAACAAACTGGATCGTCATAATGGCTGCATCCTTGCCGATAGTGTAGGCTTGGGAAAGACCTATGAAGCCCTGGCTGTTATCAAATACTACGAATCCAGAAACAAAGATGTTCTGGTGCTCTGCCCCAAAAAGCTGAGAGATAACTGGACTGTCTATCAAGCCGCCAAACATAGCACCCTCAATCCTTTTGATAAAGACCGCCTTGGCTATACAGTACTGTACCACACAGATCTTGGCAGAACCAGTGGATTAAGTGACGGCAACGGCATTGACCTAAGCACCTTCAATTGGTCTGTCTTTGACCTCATCGTCATAGACGAATCCCACAACCTGCGCGGAAACCCCCGGGAGCGGGAAGTCGAGGGGCAGACCGTTTTCAACCGAGCCAAATTCCTGATGGAAAAAGTGATCAAGTCCGGTGGCAAGACCAAAGTCCTGATGCTATCTGCCACTCCGGTCAATACCAGCCTCAAAGACCTCCGCAATCAGATCTATTACATCACAGAAGAGAACGACGCCGCCCTCAAAGACCTCACCGGAATCGAAAGCATCGAGAATACCCTCAAAGCAGCGCAAAAACAATTCACTGATTGGGTCAAGAACCACAAACAGGGAGAACGCAAGAGCTCCGATCTCTTTAACAGGTTGGATAGCAGTTTCTTCAAGCTCTTGGATGAGCTAAGCATAGCCCGTAGTCGCAAACACATCACCGGGTTTTACCAGGGGCAAAATCTCATCAGCTTTCCCCAGCGGTTGAAGCCTATCTCCATTTATCCAGACATTGATCTCGAGCACAAATTCTACTCTTACGACAAGATCAGCGATGAGATTCAAAAGTACAAGCTATCCCTCTTCAATCCTCACGCTTTTCTCAAGGAAGAATCCAAAGCTTTCTATGGCATGATCCAAGAAGAACTGCCTTTCTTCACCCAGGACGAGCGTGAAATCCGCCTGATCGGCATGATGAAGGTAGGCTTTATGAAGCGCTTGGAAAGCTCCATCTATGCCTTTGCGCTCACCATGGAACGCACTCTGGATAAAATTGCAAGGGTGGAGGAAAAGATCCGGCGCTTTGAAGAGTATCAGGGCGGTGCTGATACTTATGAAGTAGAGCTGGATTATGATGAACAGATGGAGGAAGAAGATGATTTCAGCGAAGCCTGGACAGTGGGCAAAAAGCTGAAATACAAGCTGGAAGATCTGGACCTGGCGGCTTGGAAACAAGCCCTCAGCCAAGACAAAGATCAGCTCCTTTCTCTATACAACACCGCCAAATCCATCGATCCCTCCCGGGATGCCAAGCTGCAAAACCTCAAGGAACTTATCACACACAAACAGAAACATGCCGTCAATCCTGGAAATAAGAAGCTGCTTATCTTCACCGCCTTTAGCGATACTGCCGAATACCTCTATGAACACATCAAGGACTGGGCCAGAACAGAGCTGGGGCTGCACAGCGCAATAATCTCCGGAAGCTCCACAAACAAAACCACTCTCAAGATGCCCACCCATTTTGCCAACGATTACAACGCCATCCTGAGCTGCTTCGCTCCCCTGGCCAAGAAGAGAGACAGGCTAGCGCAACTTCCTCAGAACGAAGAGATAGATATTCTGATTGCCACAGATTGCATATCCGAGGGGCAAAACCTGCAGGATTGCGACTATGTGGTCAATTACGATATCCATTGGAATCCAGTGAGGATCATCCAGCGCTTTGGCCGTATTGATAGAATCAATAGCCCCAACCAGAGAATTCAATTGGTAAACTACTGGCCGACCAAAGAGCTGGAAAAATACATCAGACTCAAGCTCCGGGTAGAAACCCGCATGGCTCTTGTGGATGTCACAGCCACCGGAGACGATAATATCTTCAGTGAGGCCATTACTGAAGAAGGCTTTGACGAAGAGCTCAAGTTCCGCTATCGCCAGCTTAAGAGACTCCAGGAAGAAGTGATTGATCTGGAGGATATGGAAGAAGGAATCTCACTTACAGATTTCAGTCTGGACGATTATCGCATCGACCTCACAAATTACCTCAAGGCCAATGAAAAAGAACTGCGGGAAGCCCCGCTGGGCCTCTATGCTATTTGCCCCTCTCCCTGGCATCCTCTTTACAAGGAAGAACGCAGTATCTTCGTGACTGCAGATCAGGAAGAGATCATCAAGCCCGGTGTGATCTTCTGCTTCCGGCACATGGCAGATGGCAAGGAATATGAAAAGCTCAATCCCCTGCATCCCAGCTTTCTGGTCTATATCAGAGACGATGGAACCGTGCGATACCACTTTACCCACGTGAAACAGATCCTGGAGATCTACCGGCTCCTGGCTCTGGATAAGAAGAAGGCCTTTGAAAGCCTCTGCGACCTCTTTGAAGAACGTACAGCCAAGGGCACAGATATGTCAATATACAATTCCTTGCTGCAAAAGAGCCTGGCAGAGATAAAGAACCGCTTAAATAAGAAAGTGAGCCAGCAGCTTCAGACCTCCCGGGATGGCATTATCCCCCTCAGGAAAAAGGATAAAGAAAACGAATTTGAGCTCATCACCTGGCTGGTGATTGAATAAAGAGGACAGATGGATAAACACCTGATAAGCAAAGCCCTGGAAGGTTTTACCAGGAAGGATTTCTACCCGGCAGTACTGAACTTCTGGAATACTTTGGGCTACATCAGCCAGAGACAGCTGGAAGATTATGAATTTAGCTTTGCAGAGTTTCAAGCAGTTTATTCCCAGACCACCGTTATCAAAGAAGAAAAAGCCCTGGCAGCGGATTGGAAGAAGCTCTATTTCCTCTTCCAGGTGACAGATGAAGAACTGAAGAACCACTTTGGAGAAAAACCAGCCTTTACTTCATCCCTGAAGTCATATTTATTCGCAGCTATCGAGCTTGTTAACGCAGATTACAATAGAACCAGGCTGGCAGACCTGGCGCGGCAGATAAACAGGTGCTATGCCATTCCTCTTATCCTTACCATCAAGCACGGAGCCAAAATCACTATTGCTGTGGTCAATAGAAGGGAAAACAAACGCCACAAAGATAAAGACGTGCTCGAAAAAGTGACCCTGATCAAGGACATTGACCTTATCCGCCCCCACCGGGCACATATTGAGATTCTGCATGATCTGGCAATAGAGAATCTCTCCGGGAAGTATTCCCTAAACAGCTTTGATGATCTGCATAGAGCCTGGGCTTCAGTTCTGGATAGTGCGACCTTGGGAAAAGTGTTTTATGAAGAGCTGAAGTACTGGTTCCTCTGGGCAGTAAAAAACGTGCGATTCCCAAAACAAGGACCAGACTATGATCTTATAGATGATCATGAGTATCAAAAGCTCTCAGTGATCCGTTTACTCACCAGATTCATGTTTTGCTGGTTTCTGAAAGAGAAGGGTGGTTTACTGCCCAATGAGTTCTTTGATATTGACCAGACACTTAAACTATTGAAAGATTTTCAGCCAGAAGGAGAAGAATCACAGTATTATCAGGCAATTCTGCAGAACCTATACTTTACTATACTGAGTGTGCCTCATGATAAAAGGCGGTTCATCAGACAAGCTCAATATCCGAATCCAGATCATGGAGACAAGCAGGTTTTTAGATATCAAAGCATGTTCAGAGACCATATTATCATTCAGGAGCTGTTTTCCAGTATCCCATTTCTCAATGGAGGCCTCTTTGATTGTCTGGATAAAGTGTCACCCGGCAAACCGGAGACTGTTGTGGATGGATTCTCCGAAACCCAGAAAAGAAGAGCTGTTGTTCCAAACAAACTCTTCTTTGGCACCGCTCAGGTTGACCTGTCCCAGGAAACAGGAAAGGCCAAGGATTCCAATGTATCTGTGAGAGGTTTGGTGCGGTTGTTTCAGCATCACAAATTCACAGTGGAAGAAAACACCCCGATTGATGAGGAAATTGCTCTTGATCCCACCTTGCTTGGGATGGCATTTGAAGAGCTCCTGGCCTACTATAATCCCGAGACCAATGAGGCAGCCAAGAAGCAGACCGGATCATTTTACACACCTCCGGATATTGCTGATTATATGGTGAATCAATCATTAAGAGCTTATCTGGAAAACTATATGATCTCCAAAGGAGGGATGAACAAGGCTGATATAGATACAGGTCTTGATATACTGCTGGCATATACCGAACAGGAGCATGCTTTTTCAAAAAACGAGACAAAGCTTCTTGTGAGAGCAGTGGATGAATGCAAAGTAATTGATCCCGCCTGCGGATCAGGTGCTTTTCTAATGGGAACTCTTCAGAGAATGGTGTATCTGCTGCAGAAGCTTGATCCAAAAAATGAATTCTGGTTCGATTACATGCTGGAGCCCGTCCCCAGCCACATGAAAGAAGAGATGAGAAAGAGGCTGGGCAAAGAGAATTATACTTATCAAAGAAAGCTCGGTTTGATCCAGAAATGCATTTATGGTGTCGATATCCAAGCCATTGCTATACAGATCGCTAAACTTAGGTTTTTCCTCACACTTCTGATTGAGCAGGACATTAGGCATAACGAATCAAATCATGGGATCAAGGAATTGCCCAATCTGGAATTCAAGCTTGTTTGTGCAGACAGCTTGCTCAAGCTACTGCCCGAACAAACAGACAACAACGACTCACAAATCGAGATGACTCTTGAAACACCGGGGAAGAGCTCTCTTCTGGAGGACATAAACAAGTATTTTAATGAATCCGATCCTGTAGCAAAAGCGACCATTACCAGTTCTATTCTCAAGCGGATAGATGCTGTTGCGCTGGAACACAATAGGAGCATCGATAGCGCTTTGATAAATGCCCCTCAGGGAAACAAGAAGCAAGCTAAGATAACGGAAAGATTCAGATTCATGAAAGCTCAATGGGAGAGTTACCATGGCATTTTCAATAATCGAACTATCCAATTCTTTGAGTTTGAGTATCTCTTCCCGGATGTGAAGGAGGGGTTTGACATAGTAATTGGCAATCCTCCCTATATCGCTTTGGCTAAAGCCATGATTAAAGATAAGACCAAATTGTATCAGATGATGGATTACAGCGTGATAGATGGCTCGGGAGATATCTACTGCCTTTTCTATGAGAGAGGCCTTGAGATACTAAAACCTGGCGGTACTCTCTGCTTTATCACGTCCAATAAATGGATGCGGTCTGGATATGGTAAAGAGCTCCGTAAGCTGCTGCGAAACGAGGCAAGCATTCACAACCTGGTCGATTTTGGTGGTTATCAGGTCTTCAAAACTGCCACTGTCGATACCAATATAATTCTCCTGTCCAGGCAAGCGCCCAGCCCCAAACACAAAACTGCCTTTTGTACGATGAAGAGTGATTACAATGGTGAAGGTATTGAGGACTACCTGAAAGCGAATTCTCAAAAGATTGAGCAGGCAAGCTTGCAGGATCAGGGCTGGACTCTGGGAGAAAGCAAGGTGCTCCTTCTCAAAGAGAAGATTGAGCAGATAGGCAAGCCCCTGAAAGAATGGGGTGTAAATATCTATAGAGGTGTGCTTACAGGATTTAATGAAGCCTTCATTATTGATACACCTACCAAAGAGCGGCTGTGTAATGAAGACCCGAAGTCAAGCGATATCCTAAAACCTGTGCTTCGAGGTAGGGATATCCAGAGATTCAGTTATCGATGGGCAGGATTATGGCTAATAGCTACATTCCCTTCATTGCACATTGATATTAACTGCTATCCCGCGATATATAGATACCTTGCATCACATGGTAATAGGCTAGATCAATCTGGATTAAAGGGATCAAGAAAAAAAACCAATAACGCATGGTTTGAGACACAAGACACAATTCAATACCACGAGGAGTTCAAAAAAGGAAAGATTTCATGGGCAGAGACTTTAAAAATATACACAAATGGAAGGAGGAATTATCCAAGATTTGCATGGTCTCCTGAAGACTTCTATCATGATAAAACTACTTTCATCATGATATCTGATAGTCCATATTTCTTGTTAGGTGTACTGAACTCTGCGCTATGTGGCTTCATGATGGACACTTATTATATCACAAAGCTTGGAGAGTGGAGTAGAGGATTACAAGGAGTTGCAATTGATAGGATTCCAATTCCGGTCAGATCAAATGAGAATTCAAGTATTATCAATCAGATATCGGAGATATCAAAGCAGATAGTCCAAAAAACTGAAGACAGTGAAGATACTGCTGAATTGGAATTGAGTATAGATAACCTAGTATTTGACCTTTATAGTCTAGATGATGCAGAGAGAAATCTCGTACACGCATGGGAAGTATCGATGTTATACAAATCCAATAACTAGAAAAGATGACATGACAAGATAGAGTAAATCAAGAGTCTGTTATGCTATAATGCTTAGTTTTTTATGAGGTTTTTATGGATAATAATAACATTCGTACAGGTCTGATAGTAATGCTGGATATGTTGGGCTTCAAAGAAAGATCAACTCAGATGAGTGACTTCATCAAGGTATGGCAAGAGTTTAAACAAGAGGTTGATAAAGCGGTTGCCGCCCTGAAGATAGATTATGATATTGAAGCAGGAACTCTGTTTCTATCCGATACCATACTAATATGCTTGTGGAGTAATAACGAAGAGAGTTTAGAGAATTTGCTCTGTGGTGTTCCTGAGTTAATCCACTCGATTTTTCGTACTTTGATTATAAATGAATCCAAAATATTCTTACGAGGGGCAATGAGCTATGGGGAATTCCTTTTGGATTTAGAAGAAAACATAGTAATGGGTCCCGCCTTAAATGAAGCTGCCGAATGGTATGAATCCACTGACTGGATTGGGGTGATTCTCACTCCTTCTGCAGAATTTGCCTTACGCAGTATCATTGAGGATCACAAAGACACGATTCTAGATAATACTTACATAGAGTATAACATCCCATTCAAAGTGGGATTTCCCAGATTATGTAACTATGCTGTCTTATGGTGTTTGGATAGAATCAACAGTGGAGTACTAGTCTATCCGGATTTGTTGAAGATATTCTCCAAGGTTCCACATTCACCTCGATACTCATCTAAGTATGTCAATACTCTTAAGTTTATTAAGGAAGCTAATAAGATACATGACCGTTTGCAGGATTAACTGTTTCTTTATTGTTGGTGTAGCCTGCTCAGCCTTTACCACCTGCTCCTCTGCCGGGAAGCTGAATGAAGGAAAACATAATAAGCCGCCGTTACGAGCTGTGACGCAAATAGATACAAAGGTGGTGTATCAGATGCCCAGAAAAATTCTAATTGACGGATATAACAGATTTGTTATATTGGTACCAGAGAGTGAAGAGGTTCACTGGTGAGAATCCTATATTATCCTGGGGATAACGAAGCTACCCAGAATAGCCTCCACAAGTATATCACCAATGAACTCAGAAAGCTCAACCCCAAGCAGTGGAGACAAATGGATTTCTTTCTGTATGAAACGCAGCAAGGATCAGAGGAAGACCTGGTAGAGAAGATCAGAGAAGAAGAAAAAAAGCCTTGGGACAAGCGAAAGATAGCTCACTTGAAAGAAGGATTATATGAGTACCGGGGCGGACAATCCCGCCAGGGAACGATTCGGGTTTATTTCACTTATAACAAGGAGACGGTCTTAATTGTGGATGCGGAGTATAAAACTTCTGACCACAATAAGATTGAACGTGCCAGAGCAAGACTGAAAGAGATTTTTACGAGCAAAAAGGAGCAGTGAGATGACGAGGATGAAGCAGCTATCAAAGCGCAAGGCTGAGATGGAGAGAATGCTGGCAGAGGGCAAGCCTCTTCCGGAGTATCAGGCCTATTTACCAGAGGCAGAGCAGGATCCGGATCTTGCAATTCACTACTACCTTCGGGATACCATCATCAAGCTCAAGAAGCTACGCAAGGAGAAAGGTATCAGTCAAGAAGAGATGGCAGAGAAGATGGGTACCAAGCAGACGGCAATCTCCAGGTTTGAGACCTATAGCGGAGAGCCGGGCTTGAAATTCCTCCTGAGGTATATCCTGGCATTACAGGAGAATCCTGATAATTATCTGCCTTGTGGAGCCGGAATTGAGCCCCTCAAACAGGAGTTTTTAATAGAGTCTCATCTACTGGAAGGCCAGAGATTGATGGAGAAGATCAGAAAACTACAGAGTCCAAAGAAGACTTCCTTTCCCAGCCCTTTAATTGATCTTCGTTTTGCTTGCGATATCACAAGGGGATAGTATATAATGAAACCCAAGAATTCCCCCTTACAGCAGACTCAATTCGTCGTTTTAGATAGCTCAATCAAGCTCTATGTACCCGATAATGCTAGTGAGATAGACTTGAGTAAGATACCAGTTACTATGGATTTTGATCTTCTTGAGAATGAGAATAATGATCCCCATTCCTTGAGAATTGTCTTGTCTATAACGGGAAATGAGTCTAATCAGGTACCAGGATACACTTTCAATCTCACAGTAGGTGGAGAGTATAGAATGTCAGATAAAATTGAGCCCGGGAGTAATGAGTATAATGCCTATGTCAAGAACTCAGCTTTGGCTTGTCTGATAAATGAATCCAGAGTGTTCTTGCAGACAATTTCGTCGTTTCTGCCTTTTGGCTCGTATATAATGCCGATGGTAGACCTGAACGACCTACTCAAACAGAAGAGGGACCAGGCTGCACATCAATAGGGTTTTTGTCCATCAACCTTACTTCTCAAGTGCTGAACGTGGACAGATCATCCTGATCTGAACTGGAAAAGCTTCAGGATAAAGCTACCGCGGTAAAAGGAGAAACCCCGGAGGGGTGATATTCTATAGCCAGGGGTGAAGCGCGATCGAGACTGTGTGAAAACACTTTTATCAGCCCGCAGGGCGTTG